>JAMNXK010000412.1 GCA_023653245.1 Tagaea sp. | reverse complement strand
GCCGCGAGCGAGCGGAACATCCCGGTCACCAACACGCCCGACGTGCTCAACGACTGCGTCGCCGACACGACGATGGGCTTGGTGCTCGGGATCATGCGCCTGCTGCCGCAGGCCGATCGCTTCGTGCGCGAGGGCCAGTGGCTCAAGGGGCCGCAGCCGCTCACCGCCTCGGTGCACCACAAGAAGATGGGGATCGTGGGTCTCGGCCGGATCGGCAAGACGATCGCCAAGCGCGCGCTCGGCTTCGACATGGAAGTGGCCTATCACGGCCGCTCCAAACAGGCGGACGCGCCGTTCGCCTATCACGCCAGCGTGGAATCCTTGGCCGCGTGGTGCGACGTGCTGGTGATCATCACGCCGGGCGGGGCGGGGACCAAGAACATGATCGACGCCAAGGTCCTGAAGGCGCTCGGGCCCAAGGGCTACCTCGTGAACATCTCGCGCGGCTCGGTCGTCGACGAACCGGCGCTGCTCGACGCGCTCAAGAGCAAGGCGATCGCAGGCGCGGGCCTCGACGTGTTCGCGGACGAGCCGCGCGTGCCGCCCGCGTTCTTCGCCCTCGACAACGTCGTGCTGGCGCCGCATGTCGGCTCGGCGACGGTCGAAACGCGCAAGGCGATGGGCGATCTGGCGGTCGACAATCTGATCGCGGTGCTCGAAGGCAAGAATCCGCTCACCCGCGTCAATTGACCGTCAGCTTCGCCCAGTCGTTGGCCAGCGCGAGTTTGGCGCCCGTGGCGTCTTGCAGCGCCTCGAACGTCACGCCCTCGGCGAGTTCGCGCGCGACCAGGCCCGCCGGCGTCACGTCGATCACGGCCAGGTTCGTGTAGATGCGCTTGACCACGCGCGGCGCCGTCAGCGGATAGGCGCAGCGTTCGACGATCTTGGGCTGGCCGTCTTTGGTCGTGTGCTCCATCAGCACGCGCACTTCGGCGGCACCGGCCGCGAGATCCATGGCCCCGCCGACGGCGGGCGGCATTTTCTCGTCCCCGGTCGACCAATTGGCGAGATCGCCGTCGCGCGACACTTGCATCGCCCCCAGCAGCGCCAGATCGATATGCCCCCCGCGGATCATGATGAAGGCGTCGGTGTGGTGGAAGATCGACGCCCCCGGCACCAGGCTGATCGGCGTCTTCGACGCGTTGATGAGATCGGGATCGATCCTGTCCTTGGGCGGCGTCGGGCCGACGCCGAGCCCGCCGTTCTCGGAGTGATAGACGATCTCGCGCCCCTCGGGGACGTGGTTGGCCACGAAGGTCGGCAATCCGATGCCGAGATTGACGACCGCACCGTCCCACAGGTCGCGCGCGGCGCGTTTGGCGATGGCGTCGCGGGGAATGCCGTTCATGCCTGGCCCGCTTGTTGGGGGTTGGGAACGTGGACGACCCGATCGACGAACAGCCCGGGCGTCACGACGTCTTCGGGGTCGATGGCGCCCAGTTCGACGACATGGCTGGTCTGGACGATCGTGAGCTTGCCCGCCGCCGCCATCGTCGGCCCGAAATTCCGCGCGGCAAGGCGGTAGGTGAGATTGCCCCAGCGATCGGCGCGCTCGGCTTTGATCAAGGCGACATCGGCGTGGATCGGCGCTTCGAGCACGTGTTCGCGCCCGTCGATGAACCGCGTTTCCTTGCCTTCGGCCAGCTTCGTGCCCGCGGCCGTCGGCGTATAAAAGCCGCCGATGCCGGCGGCACCGGCGCGGATGCGCTCGCTCAACGTGCCTTGCGGGATCAATTCGAGTTCGAGTTTTCCCGCCGAATACATTTCTTCGAACACGACCGAGCCGGCCGTGCGCGGATAGGAGCACATGATCTTGCGCACGCGCCCCGTGGCCAGCAGCTTGGCGACGTCGGTGCGGCCCGAGCCCGCGTTGTTGGACACGATCGTCAAGTCCTTGGCGCCTTGCGCGATCAACGCGTCGATGAGTTCGACCGGGATGCCCGAGTTGCCGAACCCGGCGATCAGCACCGTCGCACCGTCTTGGATGCCCGCGACGGCGGCCGCGAGCGAAGGAACGATCTTGTCGATCATGGGGACCGACCCTAGTCCGAAACCTGCGTCTCGATCAAATGGCGTTCGCGCAAAATCCAGATGCCAAGCGGCACGAAGATCAAAGCGAGCCACGCGGCGCCCAGGGCCAAGGGCAGGATCGCGAACTCGGCCAAAGTGGCGCCCGCCAGCGCGGTCTTGGCCGCTCGTGGGACCTGCGGCTTCGGATCGAACAAGCGCAAAGTCCAGCCCGCGCCGTGCCGGGCGATCGCCCATAGCCGCACGCCCAAGACCGGCAGCAAGGCGAGTGCGGCGGGCGGCCACAGCTCGCGGTTCTCGACCGCCACATAGGTCGCGGCGAACAGCCACACGCCGTGCAGGATGGCGAGCCTGGCATGGGCACCTTGCTCGATCTCGCGCGCGCCGCCATCGAGCAGCGCCTCGGCGTTGCGCCGCGCGCGGCCGTACTCGATCAGGCGCAGCAGCAGCAGCGCGCCGATCGCGTATTGGGCCGGGCCGAGGGCGGGGTCGAGCAGAGCGTCCATGGTCCGGTTCTATCGCATTGTTGCGAGGCGCGCGCGCGCATGGCTAAGTGCGCCTATGTTCGAAGGGTTCGAGAGCGGCGTTTCCCGGCTGGGCGAGGTGGATATCTTCCGCCGCGTCGGCGGCTCGGGGCCGCCTTTGCTGCTGCTGCACGGCTATCCGCAGACCCATATCCTGTGGCGCAAGATCGCCCCCGATCTGGCCAAGGATTTCACGGTCGTGTGCCCGGATCTGCGCGGCTATGGCGCGTCGTCCAAGCCGGCACCCGACGCGGCGAACCTGCTTTATTCCAAGCGCGTCATGGCCGCGGACATGGTGGCGCTGATGGCCGAGCTCGGCTTCGCCGAGTTCGCGGTCGCCGGCCACGATCGCGGCGGGCGGGTGGCCTATCGCCTGGCCTTGGACCATCCGGCGCGCGTGACCAAGATCGCCACGCTCGACATCGTGCCGACCCTCGCCAATTGGGGGCGGATGCAGGACATGTCGATCGGGCTGGCGACCTATCACTGGTACTTCCTCGCCCAACCGGGCGGCCTGCCCGAAAAGATGATCGGCGCCGATCCGGATTTCTATCTCGAGGAGAAGCTCCGGCGCTGGTCCAAGGATTTCGCTTCCTTCGAGCCGGCGGCCTTGGCCGACTACAAACGCGCCTTCCGCGATCCGGCTTGCGTCGCGGCGACCTGCGCCGATTATCGCGCGGGCGCGACGGTCGATGTCGCGCACGACCGGGCCGATTTCGGCACGCGCAAGATCCAAGCGCCGTTCCTGACCCTGTGGGGCGGGCGGGGCCTGACCAAGGAAGCCGGCGGCCAGCTCGATGTCTGGCGCCAATGGGCGGCGGATGTGCGCGGCCAAGCGTTCGATTGCGGCCATTTTCTGCCCGAGGAAGCGCCCGCGGCGACGCTCGCGGCACTGCGCGCGTTCCTATGAAACTGACGTCCCGCTTACGCGCCTATTTCTTCGCCGGCGTGCTCATCGTGGCGCCGATCTCGGTGACGTTCTACATCGCCTGGCTCGTGATCTCTTTTGTCGACGCCCGCG
>JAMNXK010000411.1 GCA_023653245.1 Tagaea sp. | reverse complement strand
GCTAAGATCGGTCCCGACGACAATCCACAGGGAGAGACCCCACATGCGTATCCTGCTTCCGGCGGCCTTGGCCGCCCTGGCGCTGAGCGCCGGAATCGCCGCGGCGCAAACCCGCCCCGCGACCCCCGCTGCCGCCGACCAATGCTCGCATCGCGGTCAGCTCGACGACGCCTATTGCGACGAGAACCGCGACATGGTCGCCGACGCGCCGAAGGATCCGCGCCGCTGGCGCGATCCTTCCACGCTCGTCTTCGCCTACACGCCCGTCGAAGACCCCGCCGTCTACGCCAACATCTTCGCGCCCTTCATCAATTATCTGGCCGTGTGCACCGGCAAGCGCGCGGTCTATTTCCAGGTGACGTCGAACGCCGCACAGGTCGAAGCGATGCGCTCGGGGCGCCTGCATATCGGCGGCTTCTCCACCGGGCCCACGGCCTTCGCCGTGAACCTCGCGGGTGCGGTGCCCTTCGCGGTCAAGGGCAAGGAAAGCGGCTACGAGAGCTACAGGGTCGCCCTTATCGTGCGCGCGGATTCGCGCTTCCAGCGGCCCGCCGATCTGAAGGGCGTGCGCGTCGCGCATACCTCGGCGACGTCGAACTCGGGCAATCTCGCCCCGCGCGCCTTCTTCCCCGATCTCGGTCTGATCCCCGACACCGACTACCAGGTGCGTTTCTCGGGCGGGCACGACCGCTCGGTCATGGGCGTGAACTCGGGCGATTTCGACGCGGCCCCGGTGGCCTCGGACGTGTTCAACCGCATGATCGAGCGCGGACAGGTGCGGCGCGAGACCTTCCGCACGATCTGGGAGAGCGCGCCGTTCCCAACCTCGTCCTTCGCCTACGCGCACGATCTCCGGCCCGATCTCGCCAAGAAGATCGTCGACTGCACGCTCAACTTCCGCTTCACCGAGCAGATGATGCGCGATCTGGGCGGCAACGACCGCTACGTGGCGGCGACCTACATCAAGGATTGGGAGCCGGTGCGCCAGGTCGCCGACAAGGTGAACGCACCCTACAACCGCGCCGCCTTCGACACCGAAAGCCGCCGCGAGCTGGAGGCCGAAGCGCGCCGCCAGCAGCAGCGCCAGCAGCAGCAACAACAGCCGCTGCGGGCCCAGTGAGCGCGACGCCCGCGCAAAAAGCCCCGGATCGTACGCTCGCGATCCGGGGATTGGTCAAGGAGTACGCGCGCGGCAAGCCGGTCTTGCGGGGCATCGATATCGAATTCGCCCAGCGCGGCATGACCGCGATCATCGGCCCGTCGGGCACGGGCAAGTCGACGCTGATCCGCTGCATCAACGGGCTGGTGCGCCCGACCGAGGGCGAGATCCGCTTCATGGGCATGGATCTCGCGCGGCTGCGCGGCCGGGAATTGCGCCTCGCGCGCCGGCGCGTCGGCATGGTGTTCCAGGAATACAATCTGGTCGAGCGGCTGTCGGTGATGGAGAACGCGCTCTCCGGCCGGCTCGGCTACGTGCCGGTGTGGCGCGCCTTCCTGCGCAAATATCCGGCCGAGGACGTGGCGCGCGCGTTCGAGCTGCTGGACGCGGTGGGGCTGGGCGATTTCGCCCATCGGCGCGCCGACGCGCTTTCCGGCGGCCAGCGCCAGCGCGTGGGCATCGCGCGCGCGCTGATGCAGAATCCCGATCTGCTCTTGGCGGACGAGCCCACGTCGTCGCTCGATCCCAAGACCTCGGTCGAGATCATGGAATTGATGGATGGGCTCGCGGGCCGGGCCGGCATTCCGGTGATCGTGAACATCCACAATGTCGAGCTCGCCAAGCGCTTCGCCACGCGGGTGATCGGCATGACCGGCGGGCGCGTGGTGTTCGACGGCAAGCCCGACGCGCTCGAGCCCAAGCACCTATCGGAAATCTACGGGGGCGAATCCTGGCTCTCGTGACCGGAAGTCGCCGCGACCCGTTCCCGGTCGATTGGCCCCAGCGCTTGGCGCTGGTCGGTTTGGCGCTCTACGCCGTCTACGCGGCGTCGCTGCTGGACGTCACCTGGGCGCGGCTGGCCGTGGGCATGGACGAGGGCGCCAAGTTCCTCGGCCGCATGGTGCCGCCCAATTTCCAGCGCTGGGAATTGCTGCTCGAAGGCATGATCGAGACGATCCAGATCGCCGTGCTCGCTTCGGCGCTCGGGCTCGTGCTGTCCTTGCCGGTCGGGCTGCTCGCCGCGCGCAACCTCATGCCGGTCTGGGTCTCGGGGCCCGCGCGCCTGTTCGTGGCGCTGTGCCGCTCGCTGCATCCGGTGATCGTGGCCATCTTGTTCGTCAAGGCCATCGGCTTCGGCGCGCTCGCGGGCGTGATGGCGCTCATCGTCGCCTCGGTGGGGTTCGTGTCCAAGCTGTTCGCCGAGGCGATCGAGGAAATCAGCCTCAAGCAGGTCGAAGCCGTGCGCGCCACGGGCGCGCCCTTCTTCTCGGTGCTGGCCTATGGCGTGCTGCCCCAAGTGCTGTCGCGCTTCGTCGGCTTTTCCGTCTACCAGCTCGATTCCAACCTGCGCAATTCGACCATGGTCGGGATCGTCGGCGCCGGCGGCATCGGCGGCACGCTCTTCGCCGCGTTCAAGCGCTTCGACTACGATTTCGTCTGCGCGATCCTGATCGCCATCGTGGCCTTGATCTTCGTGTCCGAGCTGATCTCGGGGCGCGTGCGCAAGGCGTTCCAATGAGCGCGGCGCTCGAACGCGAATGGACCCGCTTCACGCCGGCCGAAAGGCTGGCGCGCTTCGCGGTCTATCTCGCTTGCGTGGTCGCGGTGATCTGGTCGATCCGCACGATCGAGATCATCCCCGAATTCCTCTACGACGCGCCCGAGCAGATGATGGATCTGCTGACGCGCATGTGGCCGCCCGACGCGGGCTACTACCCGACCAACATCCACGACGCGCTGGTCGAAACGCTGCACATCGCCACGCTGGGCACGATCCTCACCCTGGTCGCGGCCGTGCCGCTGGGCGTGCTGGCCGCGCGCAACATCGTGCCGTGGTGGCCGATCAACGTTTTCGCCCAGCTGATGCTGGTGTCCTCGCGCTCGGTGAACTCGCTGGTCTGGGCGCTGCTGTTCGTGGCCGTGTTCGGGCCCGGCGCGCTCGCCGGGACCATGGCCATCGCGGCGCGCTCGATCGGCTTCGTGGGCAAGCTGCTGGCCGAGGCGCTGGAGGAGACCCAGCAAGGCCCGATCGAAGCCTTGCGCGCCACGGGGGCGCCGTGGGGCTCGATCCTGATCAAGGGCTATTGGCCCCAGGTCCAACCGGCTTTCTGGGGGATCGTGCTGTTCCGCTGGGACATCAATGTGCGCGAATCCGCCATTCTGGGCCTGGTGGGCGCGGGCGGGATCGGGGTGGCGCTCGACGACGCGATCAACTTCTTCTATTGGGACCGCGTCGCCATGGTCCTGGTCACGGTCTTCGTGGTCGTGGTTTTGGCCGAAATCCTGGTGACCCAAATACGCAAGCGGATCATCTAAGCAAGCGCTTGCAATCGCCGGGGATTCACCTAAATGAAGGGCGCCCCGGCAGCCCCCTCTCGCCGGGCCATTCCGAACCGGAACGGAAAACGCCCATGTC
>JAMNXK010000410.1 GCA_023653245.1 Tagaea sp. | reverse complement strand
TCCCATGTCGATTTCGACGTGGCGGAAGGCGAGTTCGTGTCGATCCTCGGGCCGTCGGGCTGCGGAAAATCGACGCTGTTGATGATGTGCGCCGGGTTGGAATCCGTCTCCGACGGCGCGATCGAGATCGGCGGGACGCCGGTCTCGGGTCCGCGGCGCGAATTCGGGTTGATCTTCCAGGACGCGACTCTGCTGCCCTGGAAGAGCGCGCTCGAGAACGTGCTCTTTCCGATCGAGATGATGCGGCTCGACAAGGCCAAGTACCGGGACCGGGCGGTCGAGCTGTTGACGCAAGTGGGGCTCGGTGACTTCCTCGCCAAGCGCCCTTCCGAGTTGTCGGGCGGGATGCGCCAGCGCGTGTCGATCTGCCGCGCGCTGATCCACGATCCCGCCGTGCTGATGATGGACGAGCCGTTCAGCGCGCTCGACGCCATCACCCGCGACGAGATGAACGAGGCGCTCGCTCGCATCTGGGAAACCCAGCGCAAGACCGGCTTGTTCGTGACCCACTCGATCCGCGAGGCGGTGTTCCTGGCCGACCGCGTGCTGGTGATGAGCGGACGGCCCTCGACCATCGCGCTCGATTTCCGCGTGCCTTTCGCCCGGCCGCGCCGGCCCGAATTGGCCGAAGACCCCGAATTCGCGAAAATCTGCGCGATGCTAAAGCGCACGATCGAGGACGGCTATGGCCGCGCCGGAAAGTCGGCGGCATGACCGACATGATCCTTCCCGCGGCGCAACCGCAAGCCGACGCGGCCGAAACCCGCCGTGCCGCGCGCATCGCGCGCGCGCGCAAGGCCAAGGCCCTGTCGATCTTCAAGCACGTAATGCTGCCGATTTTGACGGCGCTCGTCGTGTTGATCGCTTGGGAACTCGCCGTCGATCTCAACGGCATTCCGAAGGTGATTCTTCCGGCGCCGTGGGACATCGCCGAGCGGATCTGGTCGATCCGCGTGTTGCTCTACAAGAACGCGATCTCGACCACGACGGAAGCCGTTGCCGGATTCGCGATTGCCACGTCGCTGGGCGTGGTCCTCGCCACGGCGCTGGTCTATTCGAGCTGGCTGCGCGCCGCCCTCTATCCCAACATCGTTTTCTTCCAGCTGATTCCGAAGATCGCGTTGGCGCCTTTATTCATCGTGTGGCTGGGGATCGGGGCGGAAAGCCGGCTCACCTTCGCGGTGTTCATCTCGTTCTTCCCGGTGGTCATCGCGACCATCACCGGGTTGTCGAACGTGCCGACGGACATGCTGCGCCTGTGCCGCGCGTTGACCGCGTCGAACTGGCAGATATTCTGGGCCGTACGCTTCCCTTACGCGCTGCCGCATCTGTTCTCGGGCATGAAGATCGCGATCACCTTCGCGATCATCGGCGTGGTGGTGGGCGAGTTCATCACCGCCAACAAAGGGCTCGGTTACTTGATCATGTTCGCGAGCTCGATGGCCGAGACGACGACGATTCTGGCCGCCATCGCCGTGCTGTGCGCGATCGGACTGTCGCTCTTCGGTCTGGTGACGCTCGCCGAAAAAATCGTGCTCAAGGCCTACGGCCACAAGGCGGCTTAGGCCTTCCGCGCGAAAACCAGCAGACCGGGGACGGGGGCGCCGGCTTCGGCGCGGGTGGATTCCGGGACCAACTCGGGCGCGGCGAAGCCCGCGCGCGCGAGCAAGCCGGGCAGGGATGCGGCCGCGTGCGCGTAGCGGCCCGAGGGGCGCACGCGCCAGGTCTCGTTCGACGCCGCATCGTCGAGACGCTCGAGGCTGAAGGCGAGGGCGCCGCTTGGTTTGAGCGCCGCGGCGCAGGCCGCCAACGCCTCGGCCAGATCGCCGAAATAACACAGCACGTCCGCCGCCACGATCAGATCGTAGGTGCTCGCGTGCGCGCGCAGATCGGCGGTGAGTTCGCCGACGCGCAAATCGTCGTAGAGACCGCGCGGGCGCGCGCGTTCGGCCATGGCGGGCGACAGGTCCACGCCTTCCAGACGTTCGGCGCGCGGGCGCAACATCGGCGCGGCGAGGCCCGTGCCGCAGCCCGCGTCGAGCACGGCGCCGAGGGGTGCAGGCAGGGGCATCAGGCGGGTCAGCAGCGCGTCGAGGGCTTGTGGCGCGCGGTAGTCGAGCTTGGCGAGCGTGCTCTCGAACGTCGGCGCGAACATGTCGAAGGCCGAGCGCACATAGTCGTCCGGCGCGCGGGCTTCGGCTTGCGCGCCGGTCAACGCCGCCGCGACGTGGCGCGCGGTCGCGTTGTCGCGATGCGCTTGGGCCCAAGCCCGCGCCTTGCCCGACGCGAGTGCCGGATCGCCGGCGCGATGAAGCGCGTAAAGCGCGGTGCCGTAATTCGAATGCGCCGCCTGGTGATCGGGCGCGGCCGCGATCGCCGCTTCGTAATGCGTCAGCGCTTCGGCGACGCGCCCCCGGCGCTGCAGGAGATTGGCGAAATTGTTGTGCGCGTCGGCCGCACCGGGGGCGAGCGCCAGCGCTTGGCGATAGCTCGCCTCGGCGGCGGCGTCCTCGCCCAACGCGGCCAACGCCGCGGCGAGATTGATATGCGCGGGCGCGTGACCGGCATCGAGCGAAACCGCACGCGCCGACGCGTCGCGCGCTTCGGCGAACCGCGCGAGATCGAGCAGCGTGGCCGCGCGGTTGGCGTGGAACACGGCGTCGCCGGGTTTGCGCGCGATCGCGCGGTCGAGAAAAACGAGCGCTTCGTCGCGCCGGCCGAGGGCGCGCAGCGCCATGCCCGAAAGATGCAGCGCGTCGGGCTCGTGGGGATCGAGGGCCAAAGCTTGGCCGTAACGATCGAGCGCCGCGCCGACGTCGCCGGCGCGATGGCGCTCGAAACCCGCCAGGACGAAAGCGCGCGCGTCGCTCATGGAGAGGGCGGCCGGAAAAGCGAACGGCGCCGGACGGTTTGGGGCGTGCCCATCGCCGCGGCGCCGTCGGTTCGGCGGAAATTCGAGGGCGGCGTCAGGTCGCGCTGCGCAAGCCGTCCATCACGTGCTTGTTGATCGCGATCAGCATGTCCAGATCGCCATCCGGATGGGAGTTGATGATCATGTCCGAGTTCTTGTTGACGTAGGCCGCCAAGTTGATCAGCAGAACCTTGAGTTCCTTGGGCAACCGATTGCGGTCGTCGGACACGTCGGTGACGAAGGCGTTCCAGACGTCGCGATTGTGGAAAATCGCGTCGCACACCAAGCCGACGGATTGCGGGTCGAGTAGGGTGACGACGCCCTTGGCGTCGGTGAGCTTCTTGGTGACCAGCGACAAAAGTCTGTACTCGCGGTCGCGGTCGCTTTCGCCGGGCGTCTGATTGGGTTCGGTCACGGTGCTTCCCTCCACTCTCCGCCGGGTCGCGACGGACGATTCGCTCGCTTCTTTTACCCCGGCAAGGGGAGTCCCGCCAAGTTCCCTGGCGCGACGGCGCCCAAAACGAAACGGGGGCGGCTTGCGCCACCCCCGTCCAGCCCCGCGAGAAGGCGGGAAGCTTTGTCGTTTAGCGGAACAGACCCAACAGAACCGAAGGCTGCTGGTTGGCGATCGACAGCGACTGGATGCCCAGCTGCTGGCGCACCTGC
>JAMNXK010000409.1 GCA_023653245.1 Tagaea sp. | reverse complement strand
TACGTGCTCGAGATGTTTCCCTATCCCTCGGGCCGCATCCATATGGGCCATGTGCGCAACTACACGCTCGGCGACGTCGTGGCGCGCCATCGCCGCGCGCTCGGCTACAACGTGCTCCACCCGATGGGCTGGGACGCGTTCGGCCTGCCCGCCGAGAACGCCGCGCGCGACCAGAAAATCCACCCGGCCAAGTGGACCTACGACAACATCGCGGCCATGCGCGGCGAGTTGAAGCGCATGGGCCTGTCGCTCGACTGGAGCCGCGAGATCGCGACCTGCCATCCCGGTTACTACGCCCAGCAACAGGCGCTGTTCCTGGATTTCTTCGCCGCCGGCTTGGTCCATCGCAAGGAAGCCTTCGTCAATTGGGACCCGGTGGACGGCACCGTGCTCGCCAACGAGCAGGTCATCGACGGCAAAGGCTGGCGCTCGGGCGCGCCCGTCGAAAAGAAAAAGCTCTCGCAGTGGTTCTTCAAGATCACCGACTACGCCGACGATCTGCTGAGCGCCTTGTCCACGCTCGACCGCTGGCCCGAGAAGGTCCGGCTGATGCAAGACCATTGGATCGGCAAATCCTCGGGCGCCTATGTGCGTTGGGAACTCGCCGGCCGGGGCGATCGGGTCGAGGTCTTCACCACGCGGCCCGACACGCTGTTCGGCGCCTCGTTCCTGGCGCTGTCGCCCGACCATCCCTTGACCGCCGAACTCGCGGCCAAGGATCCGAAGCTCGCTTCGTTCGTGGCCGAGTGCCAGCGCGCGGGCACGTCGGCCGCGACGATCGAGCAGCTCGAAAAGAAGGGCGTCGATACCGGCCTCAAGGCGAAGCATCCGCTGATCGCGAACATGGAAGTTCCGGTCTGGGTCGCCAATTTCGTGCTCATGGATTACGGCACCGGCGCCATTTTCGGCTGCCCCGGCCACGACCAGCGCGACCACGATTTCGCCTCGAAATACGGCCTCGCCATCAAGTGCGTCGTCGCCACGCCCGAAGGCGGGCAGGACGTCTCGAAGGAACCCTATGTGGGTCCGGGCACGATCGTGAATTCGGATTTCCTGAACGGCCTTGAGGTCGAAGACGCCAAGGTCGAAGTCGGCGCGCGCCTGAAGTCGCTGGGAGCGGGCGAGCCCACCACCGTCTGGCGTTTGCGCGACTGGCTGGTCAGCCGCCAGCGTTATTGGGGCTGCCCGATCCCGGTCGTGCATTGCGTGTCGTGCGGCATCGTGCCGGTGCCGAAGGACCAACTACCGGTGAAGCTCCCCGACGACGTGAATTTCGACAAGCCCGGGAATCCGCTCGACCATCATCCGACGTGGAAACATGTCGCCTGCCCGAAATGCGGGACGCCCGCGCGCCGCGAGACCGACACGTTCGACACGTTCGTCGATTCGTCGTGGTATTTCGCGCGCTTCTGCTCGCCGCGTTCGGGCCGGCCGGTCGACCAAGCGGCGGTCGATTACTGGATGGGCGTCGACCAATATGTGGGCGGCGTCGAGCACGCGATTTTGCATCTGCTCTATTCGCGCTTCTTCACCCGCGCCATGCGCAAGACCGGCCACGTCAAGCTCGACGAGCCGTTCGCCGGGTTGTTCACCCAAGGCATGGTCTGCCACGAGAGCTATCGCAGTGCCGACGGCAAGTGGCTCTATCCCGAGGAGATCGAGCGCAGATCCGAGGACCTCGTGATCGAGATCGCCACCGGCAAACCGGTGACCGTCGGGCGGCGCGAAGTGATGAGCAAGTCGAAGAAAAACGTCGTCGCACCGGCGCGGATCATCGACGAATACGGGGCGGATACCGCGCGCCTGTTCATGCTCTCGGACTCGCCGCCCGAGCGCGATCTGGAATGGAGCGAGGCGGGCGTCGATGGCGCCTTCCGTTTCGTCCAGCGCCTGTGGCGCGAGATCGTCGAGCCCGAGACACCCTTCGCGGCCAAGGGTGCGGCCCGGCCCGGCGAATTCGCACCCGCGGTCGATGCCGCGTGGCGCCAAGTCCACAAGACCATCGCCGCCGTGTCGGAGAATCTCGAAGGCTTCCGCTTCAACGTGGCGGTGGCGCAAGTGCGCACGCTCGCCAATGCGCTCGAAGAACTCGATCCCAAGCTTCCGGGTGCGGATTGGGTCCGCCGCCAAGGCTACGAGACCTTGGTCAAGCTCGTGGGCCCGATGATCCCGCATCTGGGCGAGGAATTGTGGGCCGCCCTCGGTCATTCGACCTTGCTGTGCCAGGAGTCCTGGCCCAAGGCCGATCCCACGCTGCTGATCGACGACACGATCGTGCTCGCCGTGCAGGTGAACGGCAAGTTGCGCGGCACGATCCAAGCCAAGCGCGACGCGGGCGAAGGCGATGTCCGCGAACCGGCGCTGGCGCTGGCCACCGTTCAAACCGCGATGGGCGGCAAACCGGCGCGCAAGCTCATCGTGGTCAAGAACAAGATCGTCAATATCGTGGTGTGAGAGGCGACGCGCCTTACGCGTCATTGCGGACGCGCGAAGCGCGATCCGGAGTGACGCGATCTTCGCCCGCTCACACCCTGAGCAGCCAGAACGCGTAGCCCGGGAACAGCCCGGGGTTCTTGGCTTCGAGGGCCGCCCAGCGATCGAGATCGGCCATCGCCTTGTCCTTGGGATAAGCCTTGGCGTAGGCCTGCAGCGCGGGCGCAGCGCGGTCCTGGACTTGCGCATGGCCGCGCGGGAATTCGAACCCGAGGAAGCGCAAGGGCAGGCCGTCGAGCAGCGCCTTGAGCATCGGAATGTCGTAGCGCGTTTCCTGGACGTGGAAGCACAGATCGCGCAGCAGACTCGCCGAATGGAAATCCGGCCAGCGCGGCAGCGCACCGCGCAGCTTTTCGCCCAAGGCGCCGGCGAGCACGTCCGCGCGGAAAGCGCGCAAGCTCGCGAGGTCGTCGCCATAGCCCTTCTCGGCGATCGCTTGGCGCGCGGCCACGATGTCGCGGCGCGCATGCTCGCCATAGAGTCCCAGCCGCATCAGACCGCCCGGCACCAGCACTTGGGTCAGCGCCGCGAGTCCGGCCTTGGGGTCGGCCAGATGATGCAACACGCCCACGCATTCGATATGGCCCCAGTTCGAACCCATCGACGGCAAAGCGAGGATGTCGGCCTGGCCGAAGCCCGCGTTCGTCGCCCCGTGGCGCTGGGCCATGCGCATCGCATAGCCCAAGGAATTCAGCGACAGATCGATTCCGTCGACCGTGACGTCCTTGTAATTGACCGCGACGGTCAGCGGATGCTGGCCCGTCCCGGCACCGGGCATCAGCACGCGCAACGGCGCGGCGAAGTCGGGCAGCGTCTCGCCGGGCAGATAACGCGCGGCGACTTCGGCGCGGATATCGATCTTTTCCGTGCGGCGCAGACGCAGCCAGCGCGGATAGGGATTGGCTTCGTACATCGCGCGAACGCGCTCGCCGGCCGCGTCGATCACCGGCGTGAAATTCGGCACGGTCGCGGCCATCGCGCGCACGGCGGCGCCTTGGGCGATCGTGGCTTCGGCCAGATCGGCGAGTTCGGGATGCGCCGCCGCCGCTTGGGCGAGGGGGGCGTACATCGCACGGCGCGCCTGG
>JAMNXK010000408.1 GCA_023653245.1 Tagaea sp. | reverse complement strand
GAAAAGGCGCCGGGCTTGGGCGGCGGCCACGGGCCGCTCAACCACGCCCACACGTTCGAGCGGTAGGGGCGGCCGAAGCCCGCCGCGTCCCCGCAGCCAAGATCATCATTTGCGGCGTATCCATTTTCCGTCGTCCTCGGGCTTGACCCGAGGACCTCGCAACGAAACGTCGTGCCGAAGGCGCGGCCCATTCTTGACGAGATTCCCGTGTCTCGCTGCGCTCGCACGAGAATGACGAAGGGGGCGGGCGCGGCCTCACACCATCGGCAGCGCGCCTTCGGGCGGATCGGCGAGGATTTCCACCAGCGTGGCGAGCGCGCGCTCGAGATCCTCGTCGCGGTCGGGCTGCGTCAAGGCGATGCGCACGGCGTGCGGCACGGGGGCGCGGCCCACGGCGAAGGCGTCGGCCGGCGCCACGCCCACGCCGCGCCGGCGCGCGGCTTCGGCGTATTCCTCGCGCCGCCAAGGCTCGGGCATTTTGAGCCAGACGTGGAAGGCGCGCGGATGGGTCCGGTAATCCTGGCCCACGAGATGGCGCGCGGCGATCTTCTGCCGCCGCTCGGCCAGGACGACCTGGTACTTGGCCGCTTCTTGCGCGTCGCCCGAGCGGATCAGCCGCGTGGCGAGCTCGGCGATCAAGGGCGAGATCATGAATGTCGAGGCGCGGATCGCGGCCGTCACCCGCTGCACGATCGCTTCGGTCGCGTGCAAATAGCCCAGGCGCAAGCCCGGGGCGACCGACTTCGACAGGCTGGTCACGAACACGGTCTGATCGGGTGCGAGCGCCGCCATCGGCGGCGTCGATTCGTCGAAGAAGCCGTAGATGTCGTCCTCGATGATCGCCACGCCGTGCCGGCGGCACACGGCGATGATCGCCTGGCGCCGTTCGAGCGACATCAGCGCCGTGGTCGGATTCTGGAAGGTCGGCAGGGCGTAGAGCGCCTTGGGCGCGTGCTGGCGACAGGCCGCTTCGAGCGCGTCGGGCAGCAGCCCGTCCTCGTCCATCTCCACGCCGATGGGCCTGACGCCCAGCAGATTGGCGATCGACTTGATGCCGTAGAACGTCAGCTGCTCGACCAGCACCACGTCGCCCGGCCGGCACAAGGCGGCGATGGCGAGCATCATCGCGTTCTGCGCGCCCGAGCACACGGCCACGCGCGCCGGGTCGGCCGCCACGCCGCGCCGCGCGATCCATTCCGCCCCCGCTTCGCGATGCGCGGGCAGGCCCTGGTTGGTCGCGTAGCTCAGCAAGGGTTGCAGATCGCCGCGCGCCATCTCGGCCATGTGTTTGGCGATCATCGCCGCGGCCGGGCCCGAGGCGCTGGGCAGGTTGCGCGACAGATCGACGAAGTCGTCGGTCGTCGGCTGGACGGGTGGCAAGGGCGGGGGCGAATCGCCGATGCGCTCGCGGATATAGGTCCCGCGCCCGACTTCGCCCGCGATCAAGCCGCGCCGCTCGGCTTCGGCATAGGCGCGCGTGATCGTGCCCACGGTGAGATGCAGCTTCCAGGCGAGATCGCGATGGGTCGGCAGCCGGTCGCCGGGTTTCAATTGCCCGGCGGCGATGTCGGCGGCGAGCGTATCGGCGATCGCCAAATAGCGCGGGCCGGTGCGGGGAGCGATGTCGGGGAGCCAAGTTGTCATAGGGACAATGTAGTGATTGACCCATGAATGTGTCAATGAGATTGTGACATTCCAAGGCGTCAATCCGGATGCTTTACGGACAAAGAGGAGGAATGCATGGATACAATCGCACGGATCGGACCGGTGGAGCAACTCGCTCGCTTGGGTCTGGACGCCGGCGTTGGTGCCCTGCGCGCGGTCGACCGCGTCCTCTTGATCGCGGTCGAGACCCTGCTCGCATGGCAAGAACGCGCGACGATGCGCACGCAAATGGCCGAGTTGTCGGACCAGATGCGCAAAGACATGGGGCTCACCGAGGGCGACGTCTTCCGCGAAGCGTCCAAACCGTTCTGGGTGGGTTGAGCCGAGCCGATGTCCACGGCGCTGGCCCTCGTGCCGGTCGCGGTGTTCGTGCTCGCCGCGTCGCGCGGTCTCGCCCATCTGGCGGGCGCCGCACTCGCGGGCGCCGCGGCCGCGGCGATCGTCGCCGGGTTTCCCCCGGCGGCGATCCCGCGCGCGCTGTGGATCGCACTGCCGATGTGCGCGGTGATCTTCGCGGGCGTGATGCTGCGCGAGATCGCACCGCCGAAGGTCGAACCGCAGGCAGAAACGAATCCGCGCGCGGCGCATCGGCGCCTGTTCGTCGCGTGTTTCCTGCTCGGCCCGTTCTTCGAATGCGCGGTCGGATTCGGCATCGGGGCGATGTTCGCGTTGCCGTTCATTTTCGCCGCCCGCCGGACCGGCGCGAACGCCGCGGCCTTGGCGATGCTCACGCAATGCCTCGTGCCGTGGGGCGCGTTGGCACTCGGGCCGATGGGCAGCGCCGATATCGCGGGCGTTTCCGCGCTCGCCGTCGGCAAGGCCACCGTCGACGCTTTGATCTTCACCTTGCCGCCGTTCCTGCTGGCGTTTTGGTGGCTGGCGCGCGATCTGAACGTGTCCTGGTTCCAGCGTCTGGAAGACGCCGCATGGCTGGTCGCCTTGTGGTTCGTCCTCGATTTTCTGGGCGAACGCGCGACCCCCGACGCCGTCGGGATCGCCGCGTGCGCGATCGTCGCGGCGGCGCGATTGCTGTGGGACGCGCGGCCGGGCGCGGGGGCGATCTTGCGGATCTTGCGCGCCTACGCGCCTTATGTCGCGCTGACGGCGGCGCTGGTCGCCTCGCGCCTGGTGCCGGAGATCGGCGCGCTCACCAAAGCCTGGACGATTCCGACCGCCCCGGGCCTGCCGGATTTCGCACCCTTCCATCACGCGTCGTTCTGGCTGGTGCTGATCGCCGTGGCGGCGTCGCGCGGGCGCATGCCCGGCTGGTCGGGGCTCTGGGCGCAGTCCCGCCGCGCGCTCTTCGCCACGTCGGCCTTCGTGTTGTTCGGCGAGATGCTCGCTCAAGGCGGGTTCGCCGAAGCCTTGGTGCGCGGCTTCGAAGCGCTCGCCGGGGATGCGGCGATCGCGGTGGTGCCGCTGCTCGGCGCGCTGGCGGGTGCCGGCACGGGCTCGGCGTTGGCCGCGAGCGCCGTCAACCTGCCTTTGACCTTGCCGCTGATGGGTGCCGACAAGCTTCCCGCCATCGGGGCGCATGTGGCGATCGCCGCGGCGTTCACGGCGTTCTCGCCCGCGCGCGTCGTCTTGGTCGCGGGCCTGGCGCGACTGGACGCGGGCGAGGTCTATCGCGCGCTCGCGCCGCTCGCCGCCCTCCTGGTTTTCGCGTCCGCGTTGTCGTTCGTTTTCGGAGTCTGACCGCCATGTATGTCCCCGCCGCCTTCGAAGGCACCAAGCAAGCCGCTTACGCGCTCGTCGACGAGGAACCTTTCGCGAGCGTGATCGCCTCGGGCCAAGCGGGCATGATCGCCTCGCATCTGCCCTTGATGCGCGAGGGCGACACGCTGCTGGGCCATCTCGCGGGGCCCAATCCGCAGGCCGATCTGCTCGCCGACTGCGCCAAAGCGGGGCGCGAGGT
>JAMNXK010000407.1 GCA_023653245.1 Tagaea sp. | reverse complement strand
CATCCGCTTCGTGTCGGTCAACGATCTGAATGTCGGCCGCAACCCGGCCGAGGTGCTGCGCGTGCTCGACGCGCTGCAGACCGACGAGCTCTGCCCGTGCAATTGGCAAAAGGGCCAGGACGTCCTCAAGGCCGCTTGAACAAGGAACCTGGATCATGAATCTAGAAACCCTCAAGACCGCGTTGCCCGACTACGCGCGCGATCTGAAACTGAACCTGTCCAGCCTCGCGACCGATGCGGGGCTGGACGATTCGACCCGCGCGCTCGTGTTCGTGGCCTCGGCCTTGGCCGTTCGCCAAGCCACGGTGCGCGACGCGGTCCTCGGCGAGTACGGGCCCGCGCTGGCGCCCGAAGCGCTGCAAGCGGCCAAGATCGCCAATGCGATCATGGGCATGAACAATGTCTATTACCGCTTCACCCATCTGGTCTCGGCGCAAGACTACGCCACACTGCCGGCCAAGCTGCGGATGAACGCGATGGCGAAGCCCGGCGTGGACAAGGCGCCGTTCGAGCTGATGTCGATCGCGGTTTCGGCGATCAACGGCTGCGGCATGTGCATGGACAGCCACGAGAAGATTCTGCGCCAACACGGCGTGGAACCGACGGCGATCCAAACCGCCGTGCGCATCGCGGCGACCTTGCACGCCATCGCCGCCACGCTCGACGCCGAGGCGGGCCAGACGGCGCTCGCGCAGGCGGCGTGACAGGCCGGAGCGGTCAAGCCGCGCTTGACCGCTCCGAAACCCTCGATAACGATCTATAGAGATAGCCAACTTGTCACACACTATATCTTGATCTCTTGGGCAAGACTCGCAATAATCAACACCGAGTCGTTTTGCTTGGCGCGACAAACCGAAAAACGGTAGATTTTGCCAAGAACAGAGAGGGAACTGAAAATGCCGACCGATTCCCAATGGGTGTCCAACATCGGGTTTCGCCATGTCATCGAGGACGGGATTCAGATTTTGAATGGGGAAACGATCGCGGATGATCGCCGCTCGTATGTCTTGGACAGACTGACCGAACGGTTCAAGAGCGCCGAAGAAGGCTTCGCCCTTGCGAAGGGTTCCAGCTTGTTTATCGGCAAGTCCGGGCAAGCCGCGAACGCGTCCAGCCAAATGATGCGGCAGTATTTACGCGGTTTCAAAGAGGAAAAGCTGACAAACTCTGTTTCGGCCACCGTTCGGGTTTTCCAGACCGTGCGCGATGCGCCGAATGGTCGGAGCACTGAGCGCGACCGTGCCGCCGCGATAAAAGTGCTTGCGGCGATACTCGAAGGGTTGGAACGGGAAGCTGAGCGGCGAATTCCATTTATGCCGCAAGACATCCGTGCGCGAAGATAGTCAAGCGAAGTCCGCCCTTCTCCGTGCCCAGCGCTCCGTCAAACTGGCGCTGAACAAGTTGCGCGCGGACATAAGCTCCCTTAGCCGCTGCGAATTTCCGGGAGACCATCCGGGCCCAAAACTTTGGCTCGGACTTCTGACTGGGCTGCTCGACACTGCGGACGAACGTCTGAAGGTGTCCGCCGCCGCCTCTCTTCCGCCATCCGAAGCGTTGGAGAACGTTAGCGACGCGAACGACTTGTCGCTGGACGTCTATAACTACCTTCAACTGTTCCAAGGCGCGACGGTGGACGACCTTCCCTATATGGTCGTGCCGCCGATGCAAAGTTGGCTGGACACGCTGCGTTTGGAAAACAGCACTTTCTTCCGAACCGAAATGGTCGCGAACTACGAAGTGCGGTCCTTTGCGCGAAGTGATTTCGGTGATATTCGCGACCCCGCCGCTTCCCTAGTCAAAGCGATCGAAGTCGTAAAGTGGCCATTCGTGCGAATTACCCTTCCGAGTCAGGCGTTTTCTCTCGTGCCGCATTTGGCCATCGTCGCGCATGAGATCGGGCATTTGCTTTACGCAAGCAAGGGCTTCGACGCGATGCGTGCCGGCGCACAGGATCGAGCGCTCGATCGGATCGCCAAAAAAGTTTCCATCAAATCGACTCCCGACAAGTTGCGGGGGAGAATTCACACAGTCTATTTGAATTGGTACGAAGAGTTCTGCGCGGATGCTTTCGCATTCCATTTGACCGGACCTGCTGTTTTCTTCGCGTTTGCGGAGCTGATTCAAGGCAGTGGCCATGGCGTCGGAGAAACGCATCCGACGAATCAGGCAAGATTGAAAGCGATGTACGATCGATTGGCGAAGCCCGGCGCCGGTTCGTTCGCGGCGGCGTTCGAGAAAAATACGGATGTCGCGCTGAGGTTCGATCTTAATACGGTCCTTGTTCCGAACCCGCCATCCAAGGCCGAAGTTCGGATGAACGTTCTAAATTGGGCGAACGACCCGGAATTGGCCTCGATTTGCGCCGAACTCCACGCCGAGTTCCCTCGGCTTGTGAGGGACGTCTATCGTACGACCGAAGAGTATCTTCGCAAAATCGCTCCGGACGCGCTCTACACGCCGGCGGCGTTCGACGCAGATTTGCGCGAGCATTTGCAACCGCTTCTCGAAGCGATTCCGCCGATCGAGTCGGGGGACGTAGACTCGGCGAAGCCGGCCTCGCTGGTTTCCATTCTCAATGTCGGCTGGGCCGCCTTGCTGACCAAGATTGAGCACCTCAAGGTTAAGGTCGACGACAACGATCCGTTTCACGCCGAACGCCTGGAGAAGCTGCACGATCTGCTGCTCAAGGCGATCGAGTTGTCGGAAGCGCGCAGCAGTTGGCACGCCACGCCGGGGACAAGGCCATGACAGTCCTATCGGGTACCAAAATCCGAGAACGGCTGAGTCTTCGGGGCGCCAATAACGGTCGCAAGCGCCTCGTCGTAAGCCCGCTCTTGGAACCGAAGGAACAGATCCGCGACGATCAAGCGTCGATCGACATCCGACTTGGGTTCGAATTCGCGTTCGTCGATCCATCGGCGCACGCTTCCGTGGACGAGTTCTTGCCCAATGATGGGCACGCACCACCGTTGTCTCAATTCTTCCGGCGAAGATACGTGGCGCTTGGCCACCACGTGGTGATCCATCCGCATCAGTTCGTTCTGGCGTCCACGCTCGAGTATTTGCGATTGCCCCATGATTTGATGGCTTACGTCATCGGGCGATCGACGTGGGGACGGCTCGGCTTGATCGTGGCGACCGCCGTCGGTATTCAGCCCAGTTTCGCCGGGGTTTTGACGTTGGAGCTGAAAAATCTCGGCGAGGTCCCCATCAGCCTCTATCCCGGACAAGCCATCGCCCAGCTGTTCTTTCACAAGATCGATGCGAAGCGCGTCGAAGGTTCGGGTCTCGGTCAATACAGCGGATCGATCGATATCTTGCCGCGACGCCTGTCTTCGCCGATCACGCATAAGAAACTCGCAGCGCTGCGCAAGAAACCGAGTGGCCCGTAATCGTCCGGTCGGTATCGGCGCAATCCAAGGGTTGCAGACCTAACGGGTACAATCGTATCAAGGGGGTTCCTCGGTCCCGGAGCCCCCTTGGTCGCCCGCATCGCCACCGTCGCCTTCCAGGGCATCGAGACCGTGCCCGTGGACGTCCAGGTCCAGATCGCGGGCGGCGCGCCCAGCTTCGCCGTCGT
>JAMNXK010000406.1 GCA_023653245.1 Tagaea sp. | reverse complement strand
CGCTCGACTTCGAGGTCGAAGGCGCGCTCGAGTCCCTCGGCGAGACCTTCGACTTCGTCCTGCTCCCCGACACGGTGGGCTGGATGGAGGATCTCGAAGCCACGCTCGCCCGGCTGCACGCGGTCTGCCATCCCGACACGCGCGTCGTGCTGTCCTACCATTCGCCGTCCTGGGAGCCGCTGCTGGGTCTCGCTTCGAAGATCGGCCTCAAGGCGCCGATGCCGCCGTCGAATTGGCTCGGCATGACCGATCTTGTGGCGCTGCTCGAACTCGCGGGCTTCGAGACCATCCGGCGCGAATGGCGCATGCTGAGCCCGCTCGGCCTGCTCGGCCTGGGCGCGCTGATCAACCGCGTGCTCGCCCCGCTGCCGGGTTTGCGCCGGCTTTGCTTGCGCCACTATCTGGTCGCCCGCTCGCTGAAGGTGCGCCACCCCGGCCCGCGCTCGGCCAGCGTGGTGATTCCCGCGCGCAACGAGAAGGGCAATCTCGAAGCCGCGATCAGGCGCCTGCCGCGGTTCTGCGAGCGCGTGGAGATCGTGTTCGTCGAGGGTCATTCTTCCGACGGCACGCTCGAGGAGATGAAGCGCCTTCGGGCCGCCTATCCGGACCGCGAGATCCAAGTCCTGGTCCAGGACGGCAAGGGCAAGGGCGACGCGGTGCGCAAGGGCTTCGCCGCGGCGACCGGCGAGGTGCTGATGATTCTCGACGCCGACTTGACCGTGCCGCCCGAGCAGATGCCCAAATTCTTCCGCCAGATCGCCGAAGGGCGCGGAGAGTTCGTCAACGGCTCGCGCCTGGTCTATCCGATGGAGGACGGCGCGATGCAATTCCTCAACCGCATCGCCAATCACGGCTTCTCGATCGCCTTCACCTGGCTGCTCAACCAGCGTTTCACCGACACGCTGTGCGGCACCAAAGTCCTGCGCAAGACGCATTACGAGAAGCTCGCCGCCAACCGGCTCTATTTCGGCGATTTCGACCCGTTCGGCGACTACGACCTGATCTTCGGCGCGGTGAAGATGAACTTGAAGGTCGTGGAGGTGCCGGTGCGCTACGCCGCGCGCCGCTACGGCACCACCAACATCTCGCGCTTCCGCCACGGCTGGCTGCTCCTGCGCATGGTGGTTTTCGCGTGGCGCAAGCTCAAAGCCTATTGAGCGGCCCGCGCGCCGCGTTCGCGGTCTTCGCCGCCGCGCTGGCGATGCGCCTGGTCTATCTCGCGGCGGTCTACGACGGGCCCGCCTCGTTCGCGCACGTCGATTCGAACATGTGGCTCGATCTCGCGCGCGATGCGGCGATCTGGCCGGGTTCGCACGAGCGCCTGCCGCTCTATCCGCTGTTCTTGCGCGCCCATCTGGCCGCGTTCGGCGACGCGGGGCCGCTCGCGGCGGTGGTCTCGCAGATGGCGATCGACGCGGCCGCGTGCGTGGCGATCTTGCGCTTGGCCGAGGCGATCCGGCCGGGGGCTGGCGTATGGGCCGGATTCCTGGCCGCGATCAATCCGACGCAGATCGTCATGGCCGGCGTGCTGCTCGGCGATTCGCTCTACATGGCCCAGCTGGCGTTCGGGTTCCTGGCGCTGGCGCGCTGGTGGCGGGCGGGCGCGCCGTCCGAAGCGCGCCACGGCCTGGCGATCGGGTTGTGGTTCGGCTCGGCGCTGCTCAATCGCGCGATGATGTGGCCCTTCCTGCCGGTTCTCGGTTTGGCGTCGTTCGCGCTGGCGCTCGTCCACCGCGCGCGGCCGGCGCAAGCCTGGCGCGTGCCCGCCACGGTCCTGGGAATCGTGGCGCTGTGCGCGGCGCCGCAGATCGCGCGGAATTGGATCGCGCACGGACAAGCGTCGCTGTCCTCCCAAGGCGGGCAGCATCTCGCGCTGTGGGTCTATCCGCTCGCCAAAGAAGCGGCCGATGGCACGCCCTATTGGCGCAGTTTCGAACGCGTGCGCGCCGAATACGCCGCGCGCGGCGGCACGTTCGACGGCGCGCGGCCTTTCGCGGAGTCCGCCCTTTTCGGCCAGCTCGGCCGCGAAGGCATGGCCGAGATCGGGGTGGGCGGCATGGCCAAAGCTTGGGCGATGGGGGCGGCGATCAACCTCGCCTCGCCCGCGACGCTGATGATCCCGCGCGTGATGGCGCTGCCGCGCACCGGCTTCTACGCGACCGAGGGCGACACGCCGCTCGCCAAGGCGGTCAATTTCGTCACCCGAAGCTCGAGCTCGACCTATATCGCCTGGCTCGCCGGCGGCGTGGCGCTAGAATGGCCGGTGCGCGCGCTGGCGGTCGCCGGTTTGGCGCTCGCGTTGTTCGCGGCGCCCGCGCGCGCGGCGGCGCTGTTCGCCGGGCTTTGGGCGGGCTATGTGCTGGCGGTGCTGGGGCCGATCGCGTCGGCCAAGTACCGCCTGCCGATCGAGCCCTTCGCGATGGCGTTCGCGGGCTACGCGCTGGCGGCGTGGCGCGCGCGCAAGGCAAGGCCCGCGTGAGCGCGCTCGCCGCCGCCCTGGCCGCGATCGTGCTCAATCATGCGGTTTTCGCCGCCGCCGCGTTTCCAATCTGGCTGTGGGCGGCTTGGATCGCTTTCGCGGCCGCGTGCCTGGCGCGCGGCGATCTCGTCTTGCGTCCCGAAGGCGAATTGGGCCGCCCGACGCGCGCGGCTTGGGCGCTGGGCGCGCTCGCTTTCGTGCCGGTGGCGCTGCCGCTGGCGGCGAGCGGGGCGCGCGAATTCGGTTTCGGCGGCGATTCGTCGTTCCATATCGGCACGGCGTTCCGTTTGGCGCTGTGGTGGGCGTCCGCGCCGTTCTCGACGCCGAGCGCGGCCTTCGATCCTGCCGCCCTGGATGCGCTACGCGCCGCGCCGTGGAATCTGGCGATCGCGCGCGCCACGATGCTCGCACTCGGCGTCGCGGCCTTCCTATGGGCCCGCCGCTCGCACCCGCGCGCCGCCTTGGCGCTCGCCGCGTTCGCGTTGTTCGCCTGGGGTGCGGGCGAAACCGCGCGCGAGTACCGCTACCCCGCCCTGGCCTATCACGCGGCGTTTCCCTTCCTCGTCCCGGCCGTGCTGGCGGGGGCGCCTGAACTCGCCTTTCGCCTGTCGAGCCTGGCCGCGATGGCCGCCTGGCTGTTCGTGCTGCGCCCGCTTTTGCTGCGCCGCTGGCCCGATCCGCCGGTCTTGGCCGCCGCCGCGTTCCTGTTCTGGAACGACGCGTTTCTCGCGGTGTTCGACGCGGCTTTCCTCGAGCCCTGGGCGATCGTGTTTCTGGCGCTCGCCGCCGAAGCGCGATTGCGGCGCGGGATCGCCGGCGCGCCGCTCGCCTGCGTGCTCGTCGGGTTCGCGGCGGCGACGAAGGAGCAGGCGGTCGTCGTACTGCCGTTCATGTGGCTGTCGGCCATGCCGTGGCGCGACCCCAAGGGCCGGGGCGCCGACGCGACGCTTGCGGCGTTCGCTGCGGGCTTGCCGTTCCTCGCCTTCTTCGCCGCCAATCGCGCGCTTGGCCAAGTCCGACCGGTGGCGTTCGGCTGGCCGGACGCGACGACCCTCCAGGGCCTGGTCGAATACGCCGAACGCTTCGCGCAGAGCGGCGGCGGCTGGGCGTT
>JAMNXK010000405.1 GCA_023653245.1 Tagaea sp. | reverse complement strand
CCTTCGGGCCGGCCGGTCACGTCGGCCAGACCCGTCTCGGCCTGGAGCAGCATGTCGTAGCTCTTCATCGCCGCGTAGGGGCCTTGCGAGCCGTAGCCGGAGATATCGACGCAGATGAGGCGCGGATTGGCCGCACGCAGTTCCGCCACGCCGAGCCCCGCGCGCGCCGCCGCCCCCGGCATCAGATTCTGGACGAAGATATCGGCCTTGGCCGCGATGCGCTTCAACAGCGCGAGATCGGCCGGGTTCTTGATGTCCGCCACGAGGCTTTGCTTGCCGCGATTGAGCCAGACGAAGTAGCTCGACTGGCCCTTCGCCGCCTTGTCGTAGCCGCGCGCGAAATCGCCCTCCGGCCGTTCGAGCTTGATCACCCGGCAGCCTTTGTCGGCCAGGCGCGAGGTGAAGTACGGTGCGGCGACCGCCTGTTCGAGCGAAAGACACAGAAGTCCGTCGAGGGCGGCCATCAATAACTCCGCGGCAGGCCGAGCACGTGTTCGGCCAAATGCGCCAGGATCAGATTGGTCGAGATCGGCGCCACTTGATAGAGCCGCGTCTCGCGGAATTTGCGCTCCACGTCGTATTCCTCCGCGAAGCCGAAGCCGCCATGGGTCTGCAGGCACGCGTTCGCCGCCTCCCACGAGGCTTCGGCGGCGAGCATTTTCGCCATGTTGGCCTCGGGGCCGCAAGCCTCGTGCGCCTCGTAAAGCCGGATCGCCTCGCGCACCATGAGTTCGGCCGCGCGCATACGGGCGTAGGCTTGGGCGATGGGGAATTGGACGCCCTGGTTCTGCCCGATCGGCCGGCCGAACACCACGCGGGTCTTGGCGTACTCGGCCGCCTTGGCGACGAACCATTTCGCGTCGCCGACGCATTCGGCCGCGATCAAAATCCGCTCGGCGTTCATGCCGTCGAGGATGTAGCGGAAGCCCCGCCCTTCTTCGCCGATGCGGTTTTCGACCGGCACTTCCATGGCGTCGAAAAACACTTCGGTCGTGGCGTGGTTGATCATCGCGCGCAGGGGCTTGATCGTCAGGCCCTTCGATTTCATGTCGACCACGAAGACCGACAGCCCATGGCTTTTCTTGTCGACCTTGTCGCGCGGGCTCGTGCGCGCGAGCAGCAGCATCAAGTCGGAATGCTCGGCGCGGCTGGTCCAGACTTTCTGCCCGTCGACGACGTAAACGTCGCCCTTGCGCACGGCCGTCGTGCGGATCGCGGTCGTGTCGGTGCCGGCGGTGGGCTCGGTCACGCCGAAAGCCTGCAGGCGCCACTCGCCCGACGCGATCTTGGGCAGGAAGCGCGCCTTCTGCTCGGCCGAGCCGTGGCGCAGGATCGTGCCCATCGTGTACATCTGCGCGTGGCACGCGCCGCCATTGCCGCCCGAGGCGTGGATCTCCTCCAGGATCGCCGCGGCCGCCGAAATCGGCAGGCCGGCACCGCCATATTCCTCGGGGATCAGCACGGCGAGCATGCCCGCATCCGACAGCGCCTTGACGAACGCGCTTGGATATTCGCGCGCCCGGTCGCGTTCGCGCCAATACTCGCCCGGAAACTTGGCGCACAGCGCGCGCACCGACGCGCGGATGTCTTCGTAGGTTTCGCTCACGCGGCGCGCTTCTCCAGCTCGGCCAGAAGGTCGGCGGGCACCTTGATCCCGTCTTTCGCCGCCGCTTCGCGCAGTTTCAACCGCCGCTCGCCGGGCAGGCGCGTGCCGGCTTGCGCGGCGATGGCACCGAGCAGCGCTTCAACGCGGGCCCCGAAAGCGGGTCCGGCGAATTTCGCGGGATCGATCAGCAGGAAGAACTGCCCGACGCGCGGCGGCGGGCCTTTGGCGTCGAAGAACGAGCTCGCCTCGTAGCCGAAATTCGACGCGCTCAGCGCCGCAGCGAGCAGCTCGACCATCAGCACGAGTGCCGCACCCTTCGCGTCGCCCATCGGCAGCATCGTGCCGGCCATCGCCTTCTTGGCGTCGGTCGTGGGCTGACCCTCGGGATCGAGCGCCCAGCCTTCCGGGATCGCTTCGCCCTTTTGGGCGGCGACCATGATCTTGCCGCGCGCGACCTTCGACAGCGACAGATCGATCACCAGCGGCGCGGCCTGCCCGCGCGGGCAGCCGAACGCGATCGGATTGGTGCCGAACAGCGCCTTCGAGCCGCCCCAAGGGGCGATCGCCGAGGGCGAATTGCCGAAGGCCAGCGCGAGCAGGCCGGCGGTCGCCGGCGCTTCGACGTGATAACCGGCCGCGCCGAAATGATGCGAGTTGCCGATCGCGATCCCGGCGACGCCCGCGCTCTTGGCCATCTCGGCACCCTTCGCCAGACCTTGGGCGATGGCGGGATAGGCGAAGCCGTCGCGCGCGTCGACGAACAGCGCGCCCGGTGCCGTCTGGCGCAATTCCGGCACGGCATGGCCGTTCACCTTGCCCGCTTTGGCTTGGTCCGCGTAGGCGGGCACGCGCGACAACCCGTGGCTGGCCAGGCCGTCGGCTTCGGCGGCGATCAGCGCGTCGGCGACCGCTTTTGCATTGGCCGCCGACGCGTTCGACTTGGTCAGGACCGCGACGACGAGGTCGTGGGCTTTGGCGAGGGAGATCATTTGGACCCCTTGATTCCGAGGCGCTGCAGCGCGCCGCGCACATTGGCGACGGTGACCGAGGAAACGCGCACATTGCCCTCGGCCGTCACGCCCGCGATATGCGGCGTGAGCCACAGCCGGGGCGCGCCGTCCAACACCGAGCCGGCCTTCATCGGCTCCTGGTCGAACACGTCGAGCACCGCGCCGCCGAGTTTGCCCGCCTTCAACGCGGCGGCCAACGCCGCTTCGTCGATGATCCCGCCGCGCGCCGTGTTGATCACGATCGCGGTGGGCTTCATCTTCGCGAGACCCTTGGCGTCGAGCAGATTCTTGGTCTGCGGCGTGAGCGGCACGTGCAGCGAGATCACGTCGGACGTCGCCAGCAGCTCGTCGATCGACGCGACGCGCGTCACGCCGAGTTCCTTCCACGCCGGATCGTCCGCCTTCACCATCGGATCGTAAGCGGCCAAATCCATCTCCAGCGCGCGGGCGCGCTTGGCCGTGGCGCGCGCGATGCCGCCGAACCCGACCAGGCCCAGGCGCTTGCCCATGACCTCGCCCAGCATCAGATCGTTGCGCGGCCATTTGCCCGCCAGCACGTCGGCATTGGCCTTCCACACGTCGCGCAAGGCGACGAGCGCGCCGGCGATCACGTATTCGGCGACCGACACGGTGTTCGCGCCCGTCGCCGGGAACACCTCGATCCCGCGCTTGGCACACTCGTCCATGTCGATATTGTCGAGGCCGACCCCGAGGCGGCCGATCACTTTGAGGTTCTTCATCGCGGCGAGCACGGGCCCGCGCACTTGCGTGCGGTTGCGCACGACGATGGCGCTGCTCGCGGCCGCGAGCTTGGCCAGCTCGTCGGGCTTGTCGACCAGCTTGGGGTCGTAATGGACCTTGTAGTCCTTGGCGAGGTCGTCGACCGCCCATTGGTCGACGAATTCCGTCACGACGATATCGTGCATTTCCGCTGCTCCATCGATGCCGTTCAACTGCCCGCCCGCGCGTGGACGTTT
>JAMNXK010000404.1 GCA_023653245.1 Tagaea sp. | reverse complement strand
TCGCGCACCGCGCGGACGGTCTCGGGCCACATGTCGCGGTCGTCTTTGTGCGCCTGATGCTTGCCGCCCAGCGAGAAGGGCTGACAGGGCGGACCGCCGGTCACGAGTTCGACGCGTCCCTGATGTTTCGCGAAATCGTACTTGCGCACGTCGCCTTCGGTCGGCGCGGGCCAGTCCCGCAAAGGCGTCACCCCGTTGCGGCGGTTCTCGCGGATCGTGTCGCAGCACCAGCGGTCGCGCTCGATCACCGCCACGGGCTTGAAGCCCGCGCCGCTCATCCCGAGGGCGAGCCCGCCCGCGCCCGCGAAAAGTTCGATCGCCTTCATCGCGTCATCCCAGATAACGCGCGAGGCGCGCGCCGACGCGCTCGGGCCGGTCCAGCTGGCATTCCCACACGACGAACGACGTCCAACCCAAGCGCTTGAGCGCCGTGCGGTCGCGCCGATCCCGGCGCCGGTTGGCGTCGAGCTTCGCGATCCAGAACGCGCGCTTGCTCTTCGGCATGCGCGCCCGGTCGCAGGTCTTGGCGCCATGCCGATGCCAGAAACAGCCGTGCACGAAGATCGCCTTCTTGCGTTTGGGAAACGCGAGATCGGGTTTGCCGGGCAGACCGGCCGCGTTGAGCTTGGGTCGAAAGCCAAGCTGGCGCACGAGCCCGCGCACGATCCGCTCGGGGCCGGTGTCGCTTCCGCGCACGCGGCTCATCAGCCAGCTGCGCCGTTCCGGCGTCAGGCGATCCATGAACCACAAGATATGGCGGATACGCGCGGCGCTCCATACGATCCCTCGATCAATCCACAGGAACAATCAAGGAACTATAACCGAGCGCGCGACGAGGTTCAACCCACCGCGTCGGGCACCCCGGCTTCTTTCAAGGCCTCGGCCTGTTGGCGCGCGAGGCGCTCGACGGTGAAGCCGTCGATCAGGCCGTGGAATTCCCGGAACCAGTTGATATCGGCTTTGAGGTGCATGAACACCGAGCCCAGACCGATGGCGGCACGGTCCATCAGCACGAATTCGCGCGGCGGCGCCACGCCGCCCAGCTCGCGCAGGCGGCGGTGGACCTTCTCGGCGACTTCGCGCCCGTACACGGCCGAGTTGGTCTCGGCCACGAGCTTGGCGCGGTCCTCCAGGATCGGGCCGTAGACGAAGCGCGCCCAGCCGTTCAGGCACTCGATCATCTCCTTGGAGAGATCGGCGAAGCCCCAGCTCTCGTAGGCCCGCACGGCGAGCGCGTCGTCGCCGTCGCGGATGGCGCGGTAGAGATCGATCACCGCGCCGACGAATTTCGGCGGGAACACGCGCACGCAGCCGAAATCCAAGAGGTTCACCGACGCGTCCTCGCGCACCGCGTAGTTCCCGAGATGCGGATCGCCATGGATCACCCCGCCCGCGTAGAACGGCACGTACCAGGCGCGGAACATCGCGCGCGCCACCTGGTTGCGGAATTCGCGGTCGCGTTCGACGACGCTCAGCAGCTTCGCGCCATCGAGCCAGGTCATGGTCAGCAGGCGCGGCGTGGAGAGCGCGGCGATCGGCTCGGGCACATGCACGCTCGCCTCGCCGCGCAACAGATGCGCGTAGAGCCGCAGATGCGCGGCTTCCCTTTCGTAGTCCAATTCCTCGCGCAGCCGCGCCGAGATCTCGGCGAAAATGCGCTCGGTCTTGATGGCGCGGTCGTAGCGCTCGTAGACGCCGAAGGCGAGGCGCAGCTGCTTGAGATCGGCGGCCACGGCCGAGGCCATGTCGGGATATTGCAGCTTGCACGCGACCACGCGCCCGTCGGGCAATTCGGCGCGATGGACTTGGCCGAGCGACGCCGCGGCCGTGGCCGCGTGCGGGAACTCGGCGAAGCGCGCGCGCCAGTCGGGGCCGAGTTCGCTGGCCATGCGGCGCTTGACGAAGGGCCAGCCCATCGCCGGCGCGTCCGACTGCAGCTGCAGCAGCTCCTGGACGTATTCCTCGGGGATCGCGTCGGGCACGGTGGCGACGAGTTGCGCCACCTTCATCAGCGGGCCCTTCAGCCCGCCCAAGGCCGCGCGCAATTCGGAAGCGTGCTTGGCGCGGTCCATCTCCACGCCCAGCACGCGCTCGGCCCCCAGGCGCACCGCGAGCCCGCCCATCGCCGAGCCCACGCGGGCGTAGCGCGCCAGCCGCCCGCCCAGCGAATTCGCCTCGCCGGCCATCAGCTCAAGGCTTCGAGTTCGTCGATGAAGCCTTCGATGATCGACAACCCGCCGCGCCAGAACGCCGGATCGGCCGCGTCGAGGCCGAACGGAGCGAGCAGATCCTTGTGCCGCTTCGTGCCGCCGGCGCGCAGCAGGTCGAGATAGCGCTCGGCGAAACCCGCGGGCGCCTTGGCATAGCGCGCGTAGAGCGAGTTCACCAGGCAATCGCCGAAGGCATAGGCGTAGACGTAGAACGGCGTGTGCACGAAATGCGGGATGTAGGTCCAGTAATTCGCGTACTCGGAATCGAAGCGGAAGGCGGGCCCCAGGCTCTCGGTCTGCACGTCCATCCAGATTTCGCCGATGCGCGCGGGCTCGATTTCGCCCTTGCGGCGCTCGGCATGCAGCCGGCGCTCGAACTCGCAGAACGCGATCTGGCGCACGACGGTGTTGAGCATGTCTTCGACCTTGCCCGCGAGCATCGATTTGCGCCGCGCGGGATCCTTGGCGTCGTCGAGCAGCTTGCGGAAGGTGAGCATCTCGCCGAACACCGAGGCGGTTTCGGCCAGGGTGAGCGGCGTGTCGGCCAGCAGATGCCCCTGCTTGCCCGCCAGCACCTGATGCACGCCGTGGCCGAGCTCGTGGGCGAGCGTCATCACGTCGCGCGTCTTGCCCTGGAAGTTGAGCAGTAGGTACGGATGCGCCGAGGGCACGGTCGGATGCGCAAAGGCGCCGGGCGCCTTGCCCGGCCGGACGCCCGCGTCGATCCACGCGTTGTCGAAGAAGCGTTTTCCCACCTTCGCCATGTCGGGGCTGAAGGCCGCGTAGGCGTCGAGCACGGTGTCGCGCGCCGCGTTCCAATCGAAATCGCGCTCGTCGGCTTTGGGCAAGGGCGCGTTGCGGTCCCAATAATCGAGCGCATCGACGCCGAACCATTTGGCCTTGAGCGCGTAATAGCGATGCGAGAGCCGCGGATAGGATTGGCGCACCGCGCCGACCAGCGCGTCGACGACTTCGTCCTCGACCCGGTTGGCGAGATTGCGCGAGGAGATGGGGGCCGCGTAGCCGCGCCACTTGTCCTCGATCTCCTTGTCCTTGGCCAAGGTGTTGGTGATCAGCGCGAACAGACGGACATTGTCGCCGAAGGTCTTGCCCACGGCCTTGGCGGCGGTCTTGCGCGTCTTGCCGTCGCGGTCGGAGAGCAGGTGCAACGCCTCGGCCGAGGTCAGCGACTTGCCGGCGACGTCGAAGCGCAAACCCGCCATCGTCTCGTCGAACAGCCGCGTCCACGCCGCGCGTCCGGCGACGTATTTCTCGTGCAGCAGCTTCTCCATCCGGTCTTCGAGCTGGTGCGGCCGGAAGGCGCGCAAATCGCGCAGCCAGGGCGCGTAGCGCGCGAGCTCGGGTGCTGCGAGCTTGGCCTTGA
>JAMNXK010000403.1 GCA_023653245.1 Tagaea sp. | reverse complement strand
GCCAGGAACGGAAATTCCTCGGCCCAACGCGCCACGCCGAACGGGCCCACGGCCACGCCCGCCGCCAGAAAGCCGAGCACGCCCGGCACGCGCGCCGCGCGCAAGGCGGGCACCAGCACGCCGGCGGCGAACAGGAAGACCAGCGCCTCGCGCAAGATCGGCAGATGTCCGGCGTGTTCCATGGTTTCCACTTTCGCCGTCCAGGCTGCCTTGCGCCTTGCGGCGGATCAATCGTATTCACCTTTGCCGCGCGCTCTGTATGATGCGCGCCAAATTCCACGGGAGAACGCGACCATGAATCGCATCGGGCATTTTATCGGCGGCAAATCGGTTTCGGGCGGGGCGCGGACGGCACCCGTGTTCAACCCCGCGACGGGCGAGCAAAGTGCGGAAGTGGCGCTCGCCTCGACCGCCGAGCTCGATTCGGCCGTCGCCAACGCCGCCGCCGCCCAAACGGGCTGGGCCGCCACGCCGCCGCTGATCCGCGCGCGCGTGATGTTCAAGTGGAAGGAGCTTCTGGAGAAGCACCGCGACGAAATCGCCAAGGGCATCACCCTCGAACACGGCAAGACGCACGAAGACGCCAAGGGCGAGATGGTGCGCGGCATCGAGGTCGTCGAATTCGCCTGCGGCATTCCGCACCTGCTGCGCGGGGATTTCACGCCCGAGGTCGGGCGCGGCATCGACACGTTCTCGATGCGTCAGCCTTTGGGCGTGGTCGCCGGGATCACGCCGTTCAACTTCCCGGCCATGATCGGCTTGTGGATGTCGCCGATGGCGATCGCGTGCGGCAACGCGTTCGTATGGAAGCCGTCGGAGAAGGACCCCTCGACCGCTTTGCGCATCGCCGAATTGGCGCTGGAGGCCGGGCTGCCGCCGGGAATTCTCAATGTCGTGCAGGGCGACAAGGAAGCGGTCGACGCGATCCTCGCCCATCCGGGGATTTCGGCCGTAAGCTTCGTGGGCTCGACGCCCGTCGGCGAATACGTCTATCGGACCGGCACGCATCACGGCAAACGCGTCCAGGCTTTGTGCGGCGCCAAGAACCACATGGTGGTGATGCCCGACGCCGATCTCGATCTCGCCGGCGACGCGCTGATGGGGGCGGGCTATGGCTCGGCGGGCGAGCGCTGCATGGCGATTTCGGTGGCCGTCGCCGTCGGCAACGTCGCCGACGCGCTGATCGAGCGGCTTGCGCCGCGCGTGGCGAAGCTCAAGGTCGGGCCCGGCCTTGATCCCGACAGCGAGATGGGCCCTCTGGTCACCAAGGAACATCTCGCCAAGGTGAAATCCTATGTCGACACGGGCGTGAAGGAAGGGGCCAAGCTCGTGGTCGACGGGCGCGGGCTCAAGCTCCAGGGCTACGAGAACGGATACTTCATGGGCGGCTGCCTGTTCGACCAGGTCAAGCCCGAGATGAAAATCTACAAAGAGGAGATCTTCGGCCCCGTGCTGAGCGTGGTGCGCGCCAAGACCTACGACGAGGCGCTGAAGCTGGTGAACGACCACGAATACGGCAATGGCACCGCGATCTTCACGCGCGACGGCGACGCGGCGCGCAGCTTCGCCAACGACGTGAAGGTCGGGATGGTCGGCGTCAACGTGCCGATCCCCGTGCCGGTCGCCTATCATTCGTTCGGCGGCTGGAAGCGCTCGGCCTTCGGCGATCGCAACGCCTATGGCATGGAGGCGGTGGGCTTCTACACCAAGATCAAGACCACCACCGCGCGCTGGCCCACCGGCATCCGCTCGGGTGCGGAGTTCGTCATGCCGACGATGAAGTGAGCTCGCCTCTCCGCGAGGTCATCCTCGGGTGCGCGTGGCGAAGGACGAGAGTCTCGAAATCGACGAGGCGGGCCGAAGGCCCGCAACTCGATTTCAGTATGTAATGATCGTTCAAGTTTCAGGCAAGAGGCGGATTGACGCCACGATCCGACGATAGATTTCTTCGGCCTCTGCCGCTCGGTGCTTGGGATAGGTGATGTCGAAGACGTAGTCGATGACGGGATAGGGCGGGCGGGATTGATCGAGATCCCTGCGGCTGCCGCGGTAGAGGCTCAGGCCGATAGACCAAGGCTCGTCTCCTGTCTTGGAACTTCCATCGACTCTACACTCGAAAGCCGGAAGACCTGCAATGCGCGGCAACTCGCGAAATCTCGCGCGAATTCTCGGATCATTCGGCATGCATCTCGAACGCGCGATTTCCCGGCGGATTGGCGGAATGTGGAACGTCTCTTCTCCGATCGGACCGACCATGTCGGAGCGATTCCAATCCGCCGTGAATCGCACGACAACGTCGTCGGGCGACCGGTCGTGCTTGTAGTCCGGCGGCGCCCCGCAAACCACGTTCGCGCGCATGACGAACTGCGTGGTGCGGTCCAAATGGCCGTGCCGTCCGCATTGCGTGCTCGGCGATGGAACGACGAATTTCAGCCACCAGCCAAAAAAAAGCCCGGATTCGTCCGATCCACGGGATCGTATTGGGCGCGCGCGTCGCCGGCGGCGATGGCGAGAGCCAACGCCGCCAGACACGCGGTCTTCAAGGAGGCTATCGCCGATTTTGCTCCCAAAGGCGCCTCCTATTCAAGACCGTCCGATATTGCTCTTCGACCTTTGCTTCGTAAGACTTGATTGGTTTTCCGTTTCAATCGACTTTTATACGATTCGTGTTGTGGACGGAATTCTCGCTATTGTACATACCGGTGCCGCCAAGTTGGATGTTCTCCAGGAAGTCGTGGATGTTTTCCGACTCCCTTATGCGCGGGCCCCACTTGTCGCTCCATTGTTGGAATGCGCGATCGAGGGACCCGAGCTGAGTGGGAAGTCCCGCCTGCTGACCGGTCCGCGCGGCCTCGCTATTCGGCTGAACAGTGTAGCCGAGCGGATTGTTACGCGCGCGCGCCTTCTCGTCGAACCAACCGCTTTCCAGGGAGAGAATCGCATGGATGTAGTTGGGGTCGGTATTCCAGCGTTTGGCGAGTTCTTGAACGCGCTTGTCAAGATCGTCGAAATATCGATCGATGTTTGCAGGATTGCGCTGCGCCTGCGCGGCTGCTGGCTGGGGTGGATGCGCCGGCTGCGGCTGGGGCTGCTGCGCCTGGGCCGCCTCGATCGCTTTGGGATCGTCGTCGGCGTAGTCCGTCGCGGTCGCCGCGCTTTCGATCTCGACCTCTTCCTGCGGTTCATCGTCGGTCGCTTGACCTTGCGCGCGAAGATGTTCGGGCCATTTGGCGGGATCGAGCATACCGTCATCGTGGACGGGCGCTTGCGTTCCGGCGCGGGTGTCGTAGGAGATCGGCACGATGTCGCGCGCCTTTTCCTCGGGTGTGCGGATTTTGTGCGGCAGCGGCATCGGCTGGGCTTCGCCATCGCGACCCGGGCGCCACGCCATGTCGCGGATATCCGATTGCGCGGGCGCTTGCGCCGCCGGATCTTTCGGCTCCCACGGCTTCGTGCGCATCGCTTGCTCGTAACGCCGCGGCCCGTCGTGCTCGAACACGCCGAAAGGTGCGGTTTCGATCACCGGCCCGCCGAAGAACGCGCGCTGGAGCTGCGGCGTGCCCGCCAGCGCGTGGAGCACGCCCCGGATCGCCT
>JAMNXK010000402.1 GCA_023653245.1 Tagaea sp. | reverse complement strand
GGCGTTCGAAGGCGACGCGCCGCTCGGCTTCCAGGTCCGTCACGCGCTCGAACACCGCGCCGTAGCGCGCCACGCGCCGCGCGATCTCGCCAAGCGTCGCCACGCGTTCGCCCTCGCGCTCGCCCTCTTTGGCTTGCGCGATCAGATCGGCGATCTCCCCGGCCTTGTTGCGCGCGAAGGCGGCGTGCGCGTCGTCCCCGGTGCCCAGGAATTCGCCCACCGCCAGGCGCAGCTCGGCCAGCCCGCGGTCGATCCCGGCGGCGGTCTCGACCGTCTCCTTGACCGCGCGCAAGCGGTCGAACTCGCGGCCGATCTCGCGCATCTGCACGATCGAGGCGGCGTTGGATGCGATCAACACGGCGACCAGCGCGCCGAAACCCAGCAGCGTCATCGCGCGGATCGACATTTGCCGGCCCGCACCGCCCGCCGTGCCGCCGATATGCACGGGCGCGTCGCGCGGATCGAGGCGCACCATCTTCTCGGCCGGGATCGCCTCGGCGGCGCGGTCGCGGTCGCGCTCGGCGTCGGTCTTGCCGCGGATGGGCGCGCCGCGCAGGGTAAAGAAGGTTTCGGGCGCCTCGCTCATGCTTTCCGCCCGCCTTGGCGCGTCAGCCGCCGTCGCCGAGATTGAGCAAGGCGGAAAGCCGGGCGGCCAGCTTGTCGGCCTGGACGGGCTTGAGCACGTAGCCCGCGGGCTTCAGGCGCTTGGCCTCGACGACCGTATCGACGTCGCCATGGCCGGTGACGAACACGACGGGCACGTCGCAGGATGGCGGCGGCAATTCGGTGCGCACGCGCTCCAGGAATTCCAGCCCGCTCACCGGCTTCATCGAAATATCCGACAGCACGACGTCGCAATGCGCCATCGATTTGAGCGCTTGGATTCCCGATTCGCCGTCGGCGGCTTCGTGGATCTGGTAGAAGCCGATATTGCGCAAGGTCTGGACGATCGTGCGCCGGACGACCGGGTCGTCTTCGACGACCAGGATCGGATAGGCGGCGAATTCGACGCGATAGGCCGGCTTGGGCGTATTGGCGGGATAACCTGTCATCGGGGACTCCGGCGCGCGAAAGGACGGCCGGACGCAGGATAGACGCGGGCGGGGCCCTTGCGCCACCCCCCGATCGGCGTTCGCTTTCAGGGTGTTGGCGGGCGCGGGCTGGGGGGTTGAGAGGCTCCGAGTCAGGGGCTATAAGCCTCGCCTCGGAATGCCGGACGGGCCGTGCCCGTTTTGCCCGTCGATCCCCACTTTCCCCGTCACTGGAGCCCCGGAAATCATCATGGCCGACTACATCGTCAAGGACGTCTCGCTCGCCGAGTGGGGCCGCAAGGAACTGTCGATCGCCGAATCGGAAATGCCCGGCCTGATGGCCATCCGCGCCGAATACGGCAAGGCGCAGCCGCTCAAGGGCGCGCGCGTCGCGGGCTCGCTGCACATGACGATCCAGACCGGCGTGCTCATCGAAACGCTGAAGGCCCTGGGCGCCGACGTGCGCTGGGCCTCGTGCAATATCTTCTCGACCCAAGACCACGCGGCTGCGGCGATCGCCGTCGCCGGCACGCCGGTCTTCGCCTACAAGGGCGAGACGCTGGTCGAATACTGGGACTACACCCACAAGATCTTCGAGTGGCATGACGGCGGCGTGCCGAACATGATCCTGGACGACGGCGGCGACGCCACGCTGCTCATCCATCTCGGCATGAAGGCCGAGAAGGACCTCAAGGTCGTGTCGAACCCGACCAACGAGGAGGAAGAGGTCCTCTACGCCGCGATCAAGAAGCGCGTGAAGGAGCAGCCGGGCTGGTATTCGAAGGTCGGCACCGCGATCCGCGGCGTGACCGAGGAAACCACCACCGGCGTGCATCGCCTCTACCACATGGAAAAGGACGGCTCGCTGCTGTTCCCGGCGATCAACGTCAACGACTCGGTGACCAAGTCGAAGTTCGACAATCTCTATGGCTGCCGCGAATCGCTGGTGGACGCCATCCGCCGCGCCACCGACGTGATGATGGCCGGCAAGGTCGCCGTCGTCGCCGGGTTCGGCGACGTGGGCAAGGGCTCGGCGGCGTCGCTCAAGCAGGCCGGTGCCCGCGTGCTCGTGACCGAAATCGATCCGATCTGCGCGCTGCAGGCGGCGATGGAAGGCTACGAGGTCGTGACCATGGAAGACGCCTGCCCGCGCGGCGACATCTTCGTCACCGCCACGGGCAATATCGACGTCATCACCGTCGACCACATGCGCGCGATGAAGGACCGCGCCATCGTGTGCAACATCGGCCATTTCGACAGCGAAATCCAAGTGGCCGCGCTCAAGAACTTCAAATGGAACAACATCAAGCCGCAGGTCGACGAGATCGAGCTCGCCTCGGGCAAGCGGATCCTGCTGCTCGCCGAAGGCCGTCTGGTGAACCTCGGCTGCGCCACCGGCCATCCGAGCTTCGTGATGTCGTCCTCGTTCTCCAACCAGACGCTGGCGCAGATCGAGCTGTGGACCAAGCGCGACGCGGGGACCTACGCCAAGAAGGTCTACACCCTGCCCAAGGCGCTCGACGAGAAGGTCGCCGCCTTGCATCTGGAGAAGATCGGCGTGCGCCTGTCCAAGCTCACGCCGGCGCAAGCCAAGTACATCAACGTGTCCCAGCAGGGCCCGTTCAAGACCGACCAGTACCGCTACTGAGCGCGGCTTCGATACCGAACGACGCGGCCGGCGGGGCGACCCGCCGGCCGTTTTCGTTCTAAACTCCGCCCATGGAGTCGCTTCTCGTCGGGGTGCTGATCGGGCTGGCCGCCGGGGGTGCTTGGGCGTGGCGCGAACGCGCGCGCGCGGGCGCCGCCACGGTGCGCGCCGACTTGGCCGAAGCGGCCAAGAACGAGCTCGCCGTGCGCGCCAATCTCCAGCGCGTCGAACGCGAAGCGGCCGAGGATTCCGTGCGGCGGCTGGAGGCGGCGCTGGACGCGCTGCCCGTGCCGCTATGGCGGCGCGATTCCGACCAGCGTCTGGCGTGGTGCAATTCGGCCTATGCCGACGCCGCCGGGGCCGAACGCGACGCGCTCGTCGCGGGCGGCGCCAAGCTCGGCGGCGAAGCGCTCGCGCGCAAACACGCGGCGCTGGCGCGCCTCGCGCTGGCCGCGCGCACGGCGCAAAGCGAATCCGCGCATTTGATCGTGGCGGGCGCGCGCCGGCTCTACGATTTCGTCGAGGCGCCCTTGCCCGACGGCGGCACGATCGGCATGGCGGTCGATCAGACCGAGCGCGAAGAAGCGGGCATCGAATTGGCCCGGCACATCTCCGCGCAAGGTGCGGTGCTCGAAACCATGCCCGCGGCGATCGCGATTTTCGGCGCCGACCGGCGGCTCAAATACCACAACGGCGCCTATGCGCGGCTGTGGCGCGTGGACGAGGATTGGCTGGCGAGCGAACCCGAATACGGCGAGGTGCTCGAGCGCTTGCGCGAGCGCCGCCGCCTGCCCGAATTCGCCGATTTCCGCATGTTCAAGCGCCAGCGCCTGGCGCTGTTCGAATCGATCTTCGAGCCGATCGACGAGCTGATGTACCTGCCCGACGGCACGACCTTGCGCGAGCGCTGCCTGCC
>JAMNXK010000401.1 GCA_023653245.1 Tagaea sp. | reverse complement strand
CGGCCTCATCGACGAAGCCACGGCGCGCAAGCGCCGCCAGGACCTCGAGGACGAGAGCCAGTTCTTCGGCTCGATGGACGGTGCCGCGAAATTCGTGCGCGGCGACGCGGTCGCGGGCCTGATCATCACGGCGATCAACATCGTCGCGGGCTTGATCATCGGCACGACGCAGCACGGCCTGAGCTTCGCGCAAGCCGCGCAGTACTACACGCTGCTGACCGTCGGCGACGGCCTGGTCAGCCAGGTTCCCGCCCTCATCACCTCGATCGCTTCGGGCCTGCTCGTGACCAAGTCGGGCGTGCGCGGCCCCGCCGACAAGGCGCTGGTCGCCCAGCTCGGCGGCTATCCCAAGGCGCTGGTGTTGTGCTCGGTGCTGACCGGCGCGCTCGCCATCGTGCCGGGCCTGCCGTTCCTGCCCTTCGCCTTGCTCGCCGCCGCCTCGGGCTACGCGGGCTATCTGATGTTCGACGCCGAGAAGAAGAACGTCGAAGCCGCGGCGATCAAGAAGATGATCGACGAGACGCCGCCGCCGCCGCCCGAAGAGCCGATCCAGGCGAGCCTGCACATCGATCTCATCCGCTTGGAACTCGGCTACGGCCTGCTGCCGCTCATCAACGCCGACAAGGGCCAGAAGCTCACCGACCAGATCAAGGCGCTGCGCCGCCAGCTCGCCGCCGATCAAGGCTTCGTCATGCCCTCGGTGCGCATCCAGGACAACATGCAGCTGCCCTCGACCGAGTATTGCCTGCGCGTGAAGGAGATCGTCGCCGGCCGCGGCGATCTGCGCCCGGGCCAGCTGCTGGTCATGGATCCGCGCGGCGAAGCGATCCCGATGGCCGGCGAGCCGACGCGCGAGCCGACCTTCGGCCTGCCCGCGATGTGGGTGGACGAAGCGTTGCGCGAGGAGGCGATGTTCAAGGGCCTCACCGTCGTCGATCCGCAGACGGTCATCACCACGCATCTGACCGAGATCGTCAAGGACCACATGGCCGATCTGCTCAGCCACGCCGAGACGCAGAAGCTGCTCGACGATCTGGGCAAGGAGCACAAGAAGCTGGTCGAGGAGCTGATCCCCACCCAGATCACCGTGGGCGGCTTGCAGCGCGTGCTCGGCAATCTGCTGGCCGAGCGCGTGTCGATCCGAGATCTGCCCGCGATCCTCGAAGCGGTCTCGGAAAGCGCCGGCCACACGCGCAACATCACCGCGATCACCGAGCACGTGCGCGCGCGCCTCGCCCGCCAGCTGTGCGAGCAGCATTCGGCCGACGGCCAGTTCATCCCGCTGGTCACGCTCGGGCCGGAATGGGAGCAAGCCTTCGCCGAATCGATCGTCGGCCAGGGCGAGGAGCGTCAGCTGTCGATGCCGCCCTCGCGCCTGCAGGAATTCATCCAAGCCGTGCGCACGGTGTTCGAGCGCCACGCGATGATGGGCGAAAGCCCGGTGCTGCTCACCAGCCCGCTGGCGCGGCCCTTCGTGCGCTCGATCATCGACCGCTTCCGCCCGGCCACGGTGGTCATGTCGCAGAACGAGATCCATCCGCGCGCGCGCATCAAGACCGTCGGCACGATCTAGGGGGTTAGGGAATGCGCCTCAAAACCTACACCGCCGCCTCCGCCGAAGACGCGATCGCGCAGATCCGGCGCGAACTGGGCGACGACGCGCTGGTCGTGTCGACCGAAGGGCACGGCGACCTCGTGCGCGTGGTGGCCGCGCTGGAGCACGGCCCCGACGTCCCCGAGCCCGCTTTCGAGCCCGCCCCGGTCGAAGAGCTGGAGGAGATCGTCCGGCGCGAGCAGCCGGCTTTCGGTGCTGCGCGCCCCGGCCCGCCGGAGACCGATCCGCTCGACCGCGTGCTCGCCTATCACAACGTGCCGCCGATGCTGCGCCGGCGCGTGACCGACGGCCCCGCGATGGGACGCCGGACCGGCTCGCCCAGCGTCAGCGCCGCCTTGGGCAAGCGCCTGGCGGGCCTGTTCCGCTTCGCCCCTCTGACGCGCCGCACGAACGAAACGCCTTTGGTGATCGTGGGACCGCCCGCCGCGGGCAAGACCCTGGTCGTCGCCAAGCTCGCGGCCCAGATCGCCCTCGAAGGCCGCGCCGTGCGCCTGGTCACGTGCGATCGGAATTCCGCCGGCGGCGTGCCCGCGCTGGCCGCCTTCGCCGGCATTCTCGACGTGCCGTTCGACGTCGCCGAAACCCCCGACGATCTCGCCCGCTTCGCGCGCGGCCGGCGCGAGCGCGAGACGCTGATCGTCGATACCGCCGCCGCCAATCCGTTCTCGCCGCCCGACCTCGCCGCCGCCGCCAAGTTCGTGATCGCGTCGCGCGGCGAAGCGGTCTTGGCGCTGCCCGCCGGCCTCGATCCGATCGAGAGCGTGGAGATCGCCGAAGCCTTCGCCAAGACCGGGGCGACGACGATCGTGCCCACGCGCCTGGATTGCGCGCGGCGCATGGGCGGCCTGCTCGCCGCCGCCGCCGCCGGGACCTACGCCTTCGCCGAAGCGTCGTTCTCGCCCTCGCCCGCCGACTCCCTCGAAACGCTCGACGCCGAGCGTTTCGCCCGCATCCTCGTCGCCAGCGCCGAAGCGATTCGGCGCGAGGCCCAATCGGAGGCCGTATCGTGAGCACCGTCCATGCCCTCAACCTCGCCTATCGCGATCCGGCCGCCGAAGCGGCTTCCGGCCGCGGCCTCGGGATCGTCGCCGTCGCCTCGGGCAAAGGCGGGGTCGGCAAAACCTGGTTCTCGATAACGCTGGCGTCCTCGCTCGCGCGCAAGGGCTTGCGCGTGCTGCTGTTCGACGGCGATCTGGGCCTCGCGAACGTCGACATCCAGCTCGGGCTCTTCCCGCAGCGCGATCTCGGCCATTACTTCGCCGGCGCCCATCCCTTGCGCGAATGCGTGACGCCCTATGCCGCCGGCGGGTTCGAGATTCTGGCCGGGCGCTCGGGCTCGGGCAATCTCGCGTCCTTGCCGCAAACGCGCTTCGCGCAGCTGGTGCGCGATCTCTACGAACTCTCGGCGGATTACGATGCAACCATCATCGATCTGGGTGCCGGCATCGAAGCCCATACGCGCGGGCTGGCGGCCTTGTCGCGCACCTGCGTGATCGTGACCAACGACGAGCCCACCTCGCTGACCGACGCCTACGCCTTCATCAAGGTGCTGACCGTCAACCGCCAGCGCACCGATCTGCGCGTCGTGGTCAATTGCACGGCCAATCCGACGCAAGGCCAGCGCATCCACGAGACCTTGTCCAAGGCCTGCCGCGAGTTCCTGAAATTCGAACCCGCCCTGCTCGGCACGATCCGCCGCGACGGGCGCGTGCGCGACGCGATCCACGCCCAGACGCCGCTGCCCGTCCGCCATCCGGGTGCGAACGCGGCCGTCGACGTCGATGGAATCGCCCAGCGCCTGATCGACAAGGTTTGAGCGGCGCGATCCTCCCCCCGGGCGCCGGCGGCCTGCCGCAGCAGGCCGCGCAGGAATTCGCGCGCGTCGTCGCGCAAGTCACGCAGCTGCCCGCCGAACTGCGCAACCAGATCTTCGCGGCGGCCCAGCAGACCTCGCTCGCCAACACATTGGCGCAGATGCCCGCGGTCAAAGGCCAAGTCGTG
>JAMNXK010000400.1 GCA_023653245.1 Tagaea sp. | reverse complement strand
GCGTCGCTCAAACTCAGGAACAGGAAATGGTTGATCGCGCCGATCTGCACGCCGGCCTTGAGCTCGCCCGCGCGCGCGGCGGCCAGGAATTGCGGCAGGTTCTGATAGGGCGAGCGGCGGTTGACGATCACGGCGACGTACTCGGTCGCCACTTGCGCGACCTGAGCGAATGCCTCGGGCCCGAAATCCATCACCTTGAGCGTCGCGGCCGTCAGCAAGGCCTGATGAACCGCAAGAACGGTATGGCCGTCGGGGGCGGCGTCGCGGACCTGGCGGTTGCCGATCGACGTGCCGCCGCCGACGACGTTGGCGACGGCGATGGGCTGGCCCAGCGCGCGCTGCAGCGGCGCCTGGAAGAAGCGCGCGAGGTAGTCGGCACTGCCGCCCGGCGGGTTGGGCACCACGACCCGGATCGGACGATCGGGATAGGCTTGCGCGCCGGCGGGCAACGCGAGAGCCGCCGAAGCGGCGGCGGTACCGGCGATGAAGTGTCTGCGGCGCATGGTGTCCTCCTTCAGGGTTGAAGCCGCGTGCGGCGCCATTCGCGCCACAGCGGCCAAGCGAACATGACGAGCGAAACGATCAAGAACGTCATCGCGACCGGCCGGTCGAGAATGGGCCAGAGCGATCCGTCGGTGGCCATCAGCCCCGCGCGCAGCTGGCCTTCGGCGAGGGGCGCGAGGATCAATCCGATCACGAACGGCCCGAGCGGCACGGCCGCGAGTTCGAAGGCGAAGCCGATCGCGCCGAAGGCGAGCATGGTCCACAGATCGAAGCCGCGGCCGTTCTCCGCCAGCGCGCCGATCGCGCACAGCACCACGATGATCGGCAGCACGTAGCCGCGCGGCACGTACATCAGTTTCGCCACGAAAATGCAGCCCGCGACCATCATCACGAACATGACCAGATGCGCGGCAAGGTGCGTGGCCATCAGCGCGCCGACGACGTCGGGCGAGTTGGTGAACAAGGTCGGGCCGGGCTGGATGTTGTGCATCAACAGCCCCGCGAGCAGGATGGAAGCGGCCGGACTGCCGGGAATGCCGAGCGTGATCATCGGGATCAGCGCGCCGCCGGTGTTGGCGTTGTTCGCGGCTTCGGAGGCGACGATGCCATCCTCGAAGCCCGTCCCGAATTTCTCGGGCGTCTTGGACATGTTCTTGGCGGTCGAGTAGGCGACGATCGAGCTGATGCTCGCCCCCACCCCGGGCAGGATGCCGATCCACACGCCGATGATCGCCGAACGCAGCAGGTTCCAGCTTTGCGCGACATAGTCGCGTGCCGACAGGAAAATGCCGCGCACGCTCGGATCGAGCCGCTCGAAACGCTGGCTCGCGTGCATGGCGTCGGCCAGCGCCTGGCTCACGGCGAAGGCGCCCAGGATCATGGCGAGCTGACTGAAGCCGCCCGCCACTTCCGAGAACCCGAACGTCAAGCGCAGCTGGCCCGAGGTTTCGTCGACGCCTGGGAAGGAAACCAGCATGCCGAACAGGCCCGCGAGCAGGCCCTTGATCACCGAGCCCTGACTCAAGGTCGCGATCAGGACCAACGCCATGAACACCAGCGCGAAATTCTCGAACGGGCCGAAGACCAGCGCCATGCGCGCGGCCGCGGGCGCGATCGTGACCAGCGCCAGCCACGAGATCGTCCCGCCGATCACCGACGCGGAAATTCCGAGTCCCAACGCGCGGCCGGGCCGGCCGCCGCGCGCCATCGGAAACCCGTCGAGCGTGGTGACGACCGAGGCGGGCTCGCCCGGAATGCGCATCAGCGTGGCGGTGATGAGGCCGCCCGAGATGCCGCCGACATACATCGACGTCATCAGGATCACGCCGTCGACGCTGCTCATGCGATAGGTGAAGGGCAACGACAGCGCCAGCAGCGCCCCGCCGGTGAGCCCGGGCAGCGCGCCGACGACGATCCCGAGCGCCGTGCCGATCAGCAGCAACGACAGCGGCCCCGCGGTCAGGAGATGGAGAAAGGATTGGGCGAGATCCATTCCCCCGCCCCTACGGCAACGCGACCGACATGGCGCCGAACCCGGCGTCCAGGCCGAAGCCGCCGAGTACGGCCACGACGGCGGCGATCGCGGTCATGCGCGGGCTGCGGTCGGACAAAGCCCAGCCGAACGCGAACATGAAGATCGTCGAGGCGAGCGCGAAGCCGAGCAGCGGCATCGCCGCCGCGTAGGCGAAGGACAGCCCGATCGCGACCCAGGACAAAACCGGACGGACCTCGTAGCTGGAATCGACGGCCTCGGTCGAGGTGAACATCGATTGCGCGCCGCCGCGCGTGAGTTTGCCCAGTGCGATCCGCAGCAGCAGCAACGTCGCCAGGGCGATCACGATCCACGCCGTCCACACCGGAATCGCCGCCGCGCCGAGCGGATCGAACGGCGCCTTTGGCTGGTTGCGCAAGCCCCAGATCGTCAACAGCCCGGCGCCGATCATGGCCACGGCGAACGCGACGTCGCGACGGGTTTCGCCTGCGGATTCGGGCTCTTGGCTCATTCCCCGACGCGTCTCCCCCTTGTTTCGGGACATTCCCCGATTGCCCCGAGCTTGACACGCGGTGTCGGGCGCGGACAACTACCATTCGGGCCGCATGCTATAACCGATGGATATGGCCCGTCCGGAGGGAGCCCGCCGTGCAGATCCAACAAATGCGCCATGTCGTGGCGCTGCTCGAGCATCCGAGTTTGGCGCGCGCCGCGAAGGCGCTGCGCATCTCCCAGCCCGCGCTCAGCAAAAGCCTGCGCCGGTTGGAGACCCATCTCGGCGTCAAACTGTTCGAGCGCACGGCGCGCGGCGTGCTGGCGACGGAGTTCGGCCGCGAATTCGCCAAGCACGCGCGCGCGGTGACGGTCGAGGCGGCGGAAGCCGAACGCGCCGTGCGCGCGATCCGCGACGGCCGCGAGGGGCGCATCGTCGTCGGCTCGGCACCCAGCGTCATCGCCAGCGTGCTGCCCATCGCGACCGCGCGGCTCGTGCGCGAGCGGCCGGATCTGAACGTCACGGTGATCGGCGGGCTGCACGACCGGCTGTTCGAATGGCTGCGCGCGGGCGAGATCGATTTCACGATCACCAACATGGTCGATATGCCGGGCGACGCCGATCTCGCGCAGGAAACGCTGTTCGCCGACCGCGTCGTCGTCGCCTGCCGCCCCGGCCACGAACTGACCTCGCGCAAGAATCCGCCGCGCACGGCGATCGACGAGCATCGCTGGGTTCTGCCGGCCGCGACGATCGTCACGCGCCAGCGCCTGGAGCGCGCGCTCGCCGAGCACGGCTTGGGGCCCGCACGGATCGCCATCGAAACCAATTCGCTCGCCTTCATGCGCGCGATGATCATGGAGACCGACTTCGTCGGCTACATTCCCGCGGTGACGATGGAACCGGGGCGCGAATGCGCCGGCCTCGTGCCCGCGGGGCTCCCATGGCTGGACTGGCATCGGCCGGTCGGCCTTACGCTACGGCGCAGCAACGTGCTGTCGCCCGCGTGCCGGCGCCTGATCGTCGAGCTGCGCCGCGCCTGCGCCGAGCGCTTCCCGCCGGGCAAGAACGCCAACGCCCTGAAGCCCGCGCGCCTGGCGCCCGCGCGCGCGGCCGATCTTCACGGCTT
>JAMNXK010000399.1 GCA_023653245.1 Tagaea sp. | reverse complement strand
TGGCGCTGGGCCAGCGCCTGCGCGGGCTGTTTCCGCCCGCGACCTTGCGGCTATTCGTGCTCGCGGTGGTGTTCGTCGGCGGGATCAACATGATCCTGCGCGGAATTTGAGCAGCATACTTCAGTAAGCCGCAAATCCGCCCAATCGACGTTGCGTCTTGCGATGCATTTTGCAATGGACCTGCGGCGAATCTCAGCAATAATGTACGCCGGAGGGGACATTTCGGCATGCAAACGGTCGTCGATGAGATCGACTACGCGCGGCTCAAGGTCCTGGTTATCGAGGACGAGCCTTTCGCGCGCTCGGTGGTCAAGCAGCTGCTCCACCGGCTGGGCGTGCTGTCGATTTCCGAGGGCGAAGAGGGCGGTGCGGGCGCGCGCGAGGCGATGCGCACCCATCCCGACGTGATCCTGTGCGACGTGCATATGAAGCCGATCGACGGGATCGGCTTCGTCAAGCGCCTGCGCACGATGCGCATCAAGGGGCTCGACCAAACCCCGGTGATCATGCTGACCGCCGACGCCCAGCGCGACACGGTGCTCAGCGCACGCGAGCACGACGTGAAAAGCTATCTGGTCAAACCGGTCGATCCCGAGCAGCTCAAGCACAAGCTGGAGGTCGAGATCGCCGCCCACCCGGCGGTGTTCGACCGGGTGCGCCGGCGGCATTGAGACTCAAGCGAGGGCCGCCACGCCCGGCAATTCCTTGCCTTCGAGCCATTCGAGGAAGGCACCGCCGGCGGTCGACACGTAAGTGAATTTGTCGGTCGCGCCGGCATGCGCGAGCGCGGCCACGGTATCGCCGCCGCCGGCCACCGACAGCAGTTTTCCCGCCTGGCTGCGCGCGGCCACGCCCTTGGCGAGATCGACCGTGCCCTTGTCGAAGGGCGCGTGTTCGAACGCGCCGACCGGCCCGTTCCACACCAGCGTCTTGGCGTCGTCGAACATCCGCAAGGTTTCGGCGACGCTCAACGGGCCGATATCGAGGATCATCTTGTCGGCGGGGATACGCCCGATCGGCACGGTCTGCGCGCCGGCCGCGTCGGTGAGCGCCGAGGCGATCACCGCGTCGATCGGCAGGACGATCTGTTTTCCCGTCGCATCCGCGTCGGCCATGATGCGCCGCGCGGTTTCGGCCATGTCGCGCTCGCACAGCGAGCGGCCGACATCGACGCCTTTGGCGTAGAGGAACGTGTTGGCCATGCCGCCGCCGATGGCGAGCACGTCGACGCGCGTCAGCAGATTGCCGATGAGTTCGAGCTTGGTCGAGACCTTCGATCCGCCGACCACCGCGGCCACCGGCCGCTTGGGGCTTTCGAGCGCTTTGCCCAGCGCGTCGAGCTCGGCTTGCATCAACCGTCCGGCATAGGCCGGCAGCAGCCGCGCGATGCCCTCGGTCGACGCGTGCGCGCGATGCGCGCAAGAGAACGCGTCGTTGACGTAGATGTCGCCGAGCGCGGCCAGCTTCTTGGCGAAGGTCGCCTCGTTCTTCTCCTCGCCGGCGTGAAAGCGCAGATTCTCGAGCAATGCGATTCCCCCCGGCGCCAGCGACGCGACCGCCTTGGCCGCTTCCTCGCCCACGCAATCCGCGCCGAAGACCACTTTCGTCCCGCACGCGCGCGAAAGATCCGTCAGCAGCGGCGCCAAGGATTGGCTGTCGTCGCGCCCCTTGGGCCGGCCGAAATGCGACAGGACGACGACCTTCGCACCCTTCTTGGCGAGTTCGATCGCGGTGGGCGCGAAGCGTTCGATGCGCGTGGCGTCGCTCACCTTGCCGTCTTTCATCGGCACGTTGAGATCGGCGCGCACGAGCACGCGCTTGCCGGCAACGTCGAGGCCGTCGAGGGTCTTGAATCGGGGCATGGTTGGGGCGATCTTGGCCGGAGTGAGTTAGGGCACCCCCTATCGCCCAACGGAAGGTTCATTGCAATGCCCCCCGCGACACACCGCGCGACGCCCGCGCCCCGGATTTTCGTCGCCATCGACCGCCCGACGCGCGAAGCCGCCGAGGCGGATCTGGCGCGTCTGGGCATGGATGGCTACGCCGTCAAATTGGGGCTCGAATTCTTCGTCGCCCAAGGCCCGCAAGGCGTGCGCGACGTGGCCGGCGCGCGGCCGCTCTTTCTCGATCTCAAACTCCACGACATCCCGAATACCGTGGCGGGCGGCGTGCGCTCGGCCGCCGCATGCCGGCCGCTGTTCTTGACCATCCACGCCTCGGGCGGGCGGGCCATGATGCGCGCGGCGGTCGAAGCCGCCGCCGAATCGGGCGCCGAGCGGCCGGCCCTGCTCGGCATCACGGTGCTGACCAGCCTGGACGATTCGGATCTCGACGCGGTGGGCCAGTGCGGCCCTCTGGGCGATCAGGCCGAGCGCCTGGCGCTGCTCGCGCGCGAAGCCGGGCTCGACGGCGTGGTGTGCTCGCCGCACGAGATCGCAAGGCTGCGCCGGGCCTGCGGGCCCGGCTTCAAGCTCGTCGTCCCCGGCATTCGGCCCGCCTGGGCCGAGGCGGGCGACCAGAAGCGCGTCATGACCCCCGCCGAAGCGGTGACGCTGGGTGCCGATCATCTGGTCATCGGCCGGCCGATCTCCCAAGCCGCCGATCCCAAAGCGGCTTTGGGCCGGATTCTGGCGGAATTCGACGCCGCGGCGTAGAATTGCACCATGGGTTCGATCCGCATCCGCATCGACATCGCCCCCGACGGGACGATCACCGGCAAGGCCCCGCCCGCCGCCGCCGGCGCGCACGAGGTCGTCGTACCGGAACACAAGGATCGACGGCCAGCGACCAAAGCTGGCGGCCTGCCGCTCGACGATTGCGGCGCTTGGCCCGACGGCCTTTCCCTTCGCCGCGAAGATCTTTACCGCGACGACGGACGCTGAGCTTTGCTGGTCGATACGAATGTCCTGGTTTTCGCGACGCAGGCGACATCGCCGCGACACGCTTCGGCACGCGCGCGCTTGAGTTTGGCGCTGAACGACGAGCGTCGACTTTTCGTCACGCCCCAAATCTTGCGCGAGTACCTATCCGTCGTGACGCGATTCTCGGGATTGGAGCGGCCTTTGTCCGGGGCGCTTGCGATCGAGCGAGTCGCCCAGTTTCGTCGCCTATTCGACCTTTTGCCGGAAACCGGTCGCTCGCAAGAAATCTTGGAGGATTTCGTCGCGCGGGGAATATGCAGTGGCCGCTTGGTCCACGACGCCAATATCGCGGCCACGATGCTGGCCAATGGCGTGACGCGAATCCTGACCGACAACGGCGCTGATTTCCGGCGCTTCGCGCCCGACATCGAAACCGTCGATCTCGCATGACGATCGCGGTCAAGATCTGCGGGCTCAACACGCCCGAGTCGATCCGCGCCGTCGCGGATTCGGGTGCCGATTACGCGGGCTTCAATTTCTATCCGCGCTCGCCGCGCGGCGTGACACCCGCCGTCGCCGCGTCGCTGGCGTCCGCCCTGCCCGCACGCGTGCGGCGCGTCGCACTCGTCGTCGACGCGGACGACGGCACGCTGGGGGCCATCGTCGCCGCTTTGCGGCCCGGCCTCGTGCAACTCCACGGCAAGGAAACGCCCGCGCGCTGCCGCGAGATCGCCGACAAGTTCGACACGCCGGTGATGAAGGTA
>JAMNXK010000398.1 GCA_023653245.1 Tagaea sp. | reverse complement strand
CGGCACCGGCCCCTATCGCCTGGTCGAATGGGTCAATGGCGAGCGCCTGGTCGCGCGCCGCAACGACGAGTATTGGGGCCCGCGCGCCGCTTGGGGGCGGGTGACCGAGCGCGTCATCGCTTCGGACGCCGCGCGCATGGCGGCCTTGCTGTCCGGTGCCGTCGACGCGGTCGATCTCGTGCCGGCGGCGGATCTGCCGCGCTTGCGCGGCGATCGGCGCTTCGCGCTGTCGAGCGGCCCGGCGGCGGTGGTGCACTACATCGCCATCGACTCGGCGCGCGAGACTTCGCCCTTCGTCCAAGCGCCGGGCGGCGGCAATCCGTTGCGCGACGCGCGCGTGCGCAAGGCTTTGTCCCACGCCATCCAGCGCGAGGCGATCTGCGGCCGTCTGATGGAGGGCACGTGCGAGCCCGCTTCGCAGCTGTTGCCGCCGCGCTTCGCGGGCACGTCCCAGAAACTCCGCCCCGACGCGTTCGACGTCGAGCGCGCGCGCGCGCTGCTGCGCGAAGCGGGCGCGCCGTCCTTCAAGGTCACGCTGCACGCCACCAACGACCGCTACCCCAAGGACCGCGACATCGCCCAGGCGGTGGCGCAGATGTGGACGCGCGCGGGCGTGGAGACGGCCGTCGAAGGCGTGCCGGGTGCGGTGTTCTTCGGCCAGGCCTCGAACCAGACCTACTCGATGTTCATCGCCCAGTACGGTTCGGACGAAGCGCTGCAGCCTTTGCGCGCGTTGATCGCCACGTTCGACGCGCCGCGCGGCCTCGGCTCGGCCAACCGCGTGCGCTATTCGAACCCGGCCTTCGACGCGCTGTTGATCCGCGCGGCCACGACGATGGACCTTTCGCGCCGTGCCGAGCTGCTCGCGCAGAGCGTCGAGCTCGCGATGGAGGATCAGGCGGCGATCCCGGTCTTCTTCCCGACCTGGGACTTCGCTTCGAAGACCTCGATCGAGGTCGTGCCGCGGCCCGAACGGCGCTTCAACGCGGGCATGATCCGTCCCAAGGGCTGAACCATGGCGCAACTGCCCCCGCATCCGTCGATCGTATTGGTGCGCGAGTTCATCGACGCGATCGACCGGCTCGATACGGAAAGGGCACGCAAGCTCAGCGCGCTCGACGCGCGCTATGTTTCGCCCGGGGGGACGGAGACCGGCTCGCTCGACGAAATCGTCGTGCGGCTGGGCCAGCGCTACCGTCAGGTCGGCAAGAAGATCGAACGCTTCGACCGCGTGGAGATGCCCGACGGCGACGTGGTGTTCGTCTCGGGCTCGTTGCACGGCGCGTGGGAGGACGGAGCGCCCTTCGACAATGTGCGCTTCGTCGACCGGTTCGAGATCCGTGGCGGCAAGATCGCGTCGCAGGAAGTCTGGAATGACGCGGGCGAAGCACGCGCGCGCCGCGCCGCCGCCGCCGGGCCCGCGCGCGCGAGCGGCCAAGGCGATCGCGCGATGCTCGCCATGGCCTCGGAAGTCGAGCGCTTGCGCGAGCGCCTGGGCAATCTCGAGCGGCTGCTCGCGGCCAAGGGCTTGCTGTCGGCGGTCGAGCTCGAAGCGCACGGCATGGACGAAGCCGATACCGTGCCCGACGAGGGCGATCCGCTGTCCGGCATGCCGGATTTCCTGGGGGCGGCCGACGACGAACCGCAAGGACGACGCCGATGACCTACATTCTCTACGACCGGCCGGGCTGGGGCTCGGTGCTGGTCGAAACCCAGCTCGCCTGGTACGGCCTGCCCTACGAGCGCGTGCCGGTCGCCGATTTCTACCGGGACGACGCGGCGCGCGCCGCGTTCTCGAAGATCAATCCCGCCGGCCAGCTGCCCACGCTGATCCTGCCCGACAAGCGCACGATGACCGAGAGTGCGGCGATCACGCTGTATCTGGCCGATGTCGCCAAGTCCGACGCGCTCGTCCCCGGACCGGACGCGCCCGAGCGCGCGGATTTCCTGCGCTGGCTCGTGTTCCTGGTCGTGCAGGTCTATGCGCCCTTCGTCGTCGCCGACCGGGCGGACAAATTCGTCCCCGATCCGGAAGCCGCCAAGACGTTGGCCGCCAATGTCAAAACCCATCGCGAGAACATGTGGCGCATCGTCGAGAACGTCGCGGGCGCGCCGTGGTTCCTGGGTTCGCGGTTCACGGCGCTCGACATTTTCGCGTGCGCGATGCGCAACTGGACGCCGCGCCGGCCCTGGTTCGCGGCCAACACGCCCAAGCTCGCCGCCATCGCCGCGAAGACCGAGGCGCTGCCGCAACTCGCGCCGATCTGGACGCGGAACTTCCCGCCGGCCTAACCGCGCGCGGTGTCCAGCGCGTGGAACACATCGCCCTCGGGCGCCAAGCCTAGCGCGTGGCGCCGGTGCCAGAGCGCGTAGAACAGCAGCGTCCACGCCGCGAAGCCTTCGCGTTTCTCGGCGGCGTTGGCGAACAAGCGGGCGACCGCGTCCGGCTTGGCGATCGCCGCCACGCCCGCGCTGCTGGCGACCAATGGCGCCAAACGCGCCGCGTCCGCCGCGATCCAGGCCTGCACCGGCACGGTGAAACCTTGTTTGGGGGCGAACGCAGCGGCCGCGGGCAGGGCCGTGTCGAGCCATTTGCGCGCCAGCCACTTGCCCCAGCGCTTGCGGGTCTTGAGGTTGTCGGGGAGGCGGAAGGCGAAATCGGCCACGGCCGGATCGAGGAAGGGCGTGCGGCCTTCGACGCCATGGGCCATCAGGCAGCGATCGAGCTTGGTCAGCAGATCGTGCGGCAGCCAATCGGCGATATCCACGGCTTGGGCGATCTGCAGGCGCGTGCGCCCGCCGCCCGCCGCCAGCGCCTCCGCCGCCGCCAGCGCGTCGCGCCAGCCTGCGGTGGAGATGGCCAGCGCGCGCGCGCGCTCGAAAGCACCTTTGCGGCGCATCGGCCGTCCGCCCAGCCACCAGGGCCGCATCGCCGAGCGATAGCGCCCGTAGCCGGCGAACAGCTCGTCCCCGCCTTCGCCCGACAGCACGACTTTGAGCCCGGCTTGGCGTGCGGCGCGCGCCAGCGCCCAGCTCGGCACGATCGCGTAGTCCGCCGCCGGATCGTCCATGGCCGCCGCGATCGCCGGCAGATCGGCGAGGAAGTCGGCGCGCGTGACCGCGAGCTCGGTCAGGTCGGCGCGCGTGGCCGCCGCCACGCGCCGCGCCGCGTCGCGCTCGTCGGCCGCGCCGGTTTCGGGGAAGAACGCCGTGAAGGCGCGCACCGGGCGCTCGTTCAGCCGCGTCATCATCGCCAGCACGGCGGCCGAATCGATACCGCCCGACAGGAACATGCCGTAGGGCACGTCCGAGCGCTGGTGCACGCGCACGCTGTCTTCGAAGACGCGGTCGAAGTCGCGCAACGCCGCGGCCTCGCCGCGCGCGACCGGCGCGCCCGCCGGCAACGCCGCGCGCCGGCGCCGTTCGAGGATGCGCCCGCGCGCGACGATCAGCGTCTCGCCCGGCGCCACGCGATGGATGCCCGGGAAGATCGTCGCCGTTCCGGCGACGAATTGGAGTTCGAGCAATTGGGCGCGCGCGCGCGGCTCGGGCGGGGCTTCGCCGAACCCGGCGGCGCGCAGCGCCTGCGGCTCGGAGGCGAAAGCGAACCCCCGCGCATCCTCGG
>JAMNXK010000397.1 GCA_023653245.1 Tagaea sp. | reverse complement strand
GGCCGCGCGCGGCGCCTCGGCCAGCGTGGTTTCCAGCACGCGCTGATCGGGCAGGCTGGCGCGCACGACGATCGCGGCCGCGTCGCTCGGATTGCGGCCCGCTTGGATCAAGCGCGCGACGATCGTGTCCAGATGTTTGAGCGCCATGTAGAAGACAAGCACGGGGGCACCCTTGGCCAGCGCCGCCCAATCCAATCCGTCCGGCACGTCGCCGGTCACGCCATGGCCGGTCACGAAGGTGACCGCGTGATTGACGTCGCGATGGGTGATCGGAATCCCGGCATAAGCGAGCCCGCCCACGCCGGAACTGATCCCGGGGACGACGCGGAACGGCACATCGGCGCCGACCAGAGTCAGCGCTTCCTCGCCGCCGCGGCCGAACACGAACGGGTCGCCGCCCTTCAAGCGCAGCACCCGGTGCCCGGCGCGCGCCAATTCGACCAGGCGAAGGGAAATATCCCGCTGCTTGGGGCTGGGCTTGCCGCCGCGCTTACCGGCGTATTCGAGCAGCGCGCCGTCCCGTGCCGCGTCGAGCAGGCGCTTGTCGACCAGCGCGTCGTAGACGATCGCATCCGCCTGGCGCAACGCGTGATAGCCCAGCAGGCTCAGCAGCCCCGGATCGCCCGGGCCCGCCCCGACGAGCCAAACGCTGCCGGGCGCGAATTCCGGCATCTCGAACGGCAAGGATTCCATGGACTTGTTCGTTGCTTCCCCGGGGCGCAAGTCTATCCCGGCCGTGCGGGCGATGCTAGCTTTCCCGCCATGGCCGACGAGGAATTGCCCCCCAAACCCGAGGGCCCGTTGCGTTCGGGCTGGACGACCGGGGCTTGCGCCGCCGCCGCCGCCGCGGCCGCGGCACAGACCTGGGCGACGGGCGAGTTTCCGGCCGAAATCTCGATCCGTCTGCCGCAGGGTCAGACACCGGTTTTTGCGCTCGCGCATCGCGCGCGCGGGGCGGATTGGGTCGAGGTCGGGATCGTCAAGGACGCCGGCGACGACCCCGACGTGACCCATGGCGCCTTGATCGTGACTCGGCTCGCGCCGTCCGAATCGGGCCTGCGCTTCGAGGCGGGGGAAGGCGTGGGAACGGTCACGCGGCCGGGCTTGGCGTTGGCGCCGGGCGAGCCGGCGATCAACCCGGCCCCGCGCAAACTGATCGCCGAGTCGCTGGCCGCGATCGCCGATCGTTTCGGCGGGCCGCGCGGTTGGCCCGGCGGCGGGCCCGGCGGCTGGATCGTGCGCGTGTCCATTCCGGGCGGGGCGGAACTCGCCAAGAAGACGCTGAACGCCCGGCTCGGAATCGTCGGCGGGTTGTCGGTGCTCGGCACGACCGGGATCGTCACACCCTATTCCTGCGCGGCGTGGATCCATTCGATCCATCGCGGCATCGACGTGGCGCGCGCCGCCGGGCTCGCCCATGTCGCGGCGTCCACCGGCTCGGTCTCCGAAGCCTTCGTCAAAGCGCATTACAAGCTCGCCGACGAAGCCTTGATCGACATGGGCGACTTCGCCGGCGGCACGCTCAAGTATCTGCGCGACCACCCGGTCGCGCGCGTGACGCTCGCCGGCGGCTTCGCCAAGCTCGCCAAGCTCGCGGCCGGGGCGATGGATCTGCATTCCTCGCGCAGCCGCGTGGATAACGCGGCCTTGGTCGCGATGCTGCGCGATTTGGGCGCCACCGCCGATCTGCCGGACGACGCGCCCGCCGGGGCCTATCTGCTCGAAGCCGCGCGCGCGGGCGTGAAGCTCGGCGACGCGGTGGCGGCGCGCGCGTGGCGCGTGGCGCGCGAAACGCTCGGGCCCGGTATCGCGCTCGACGTGCTGGTCGTCGATCGCGCCGGCGTCTGCGTGGGACGCGCGGGGCCATGAGCGGCCCGATCCTGATCCTGGGCGGTACCGCGATCGCCCGCACGCTCGCCGACGAAGCCGCCGATGCGGGGCGCGACGTCGTCTTGTCGCTCGCCGGCCGAACCGCCATGCCCGCCGCGACGCGCGCCAAGCTTCGGGTGGGGGGCTTCGGCGGGGTCGAAGGCTTGCGCGCGTATCTGCGCGAGAACCGGATCGCGCGCGTGCTCGACGCCACCCATCCTTTCGCCGCGCGCATGTCGGCCAACGCGCACGCGGCTTGCGCCGCCGAGAACGTCCCGCGTCTGGCGATGCTGCGCGCGCCCTGGATCGACGGCCCCGGCGATCGCTGGACCCGTGTGGCGGACATGACCGAGGCGGCGGCGCGTCTCCCGGCACTGGGCCGGCGGGTTTTCGTCGCCTTCGCCGATGGGCTTGCGCCGCTGGCGGCGACGGGCCTCGCCTTCGTCGTGCGCCGGATCGAGCCGGGCGATCCCGGCCTGCCGGGCGCCGAATTGGTGCTGGGGCGCGGACCCTTCGCGTGCGCGGACGAAATCGCGCTGTTCCGCGCCAAAGCGATCGACGCCGTGCTCGCCAAGGATTCGGGCGGGATGGAGGCGCGCGCCAAGCTCGACGCGGCACGCGCGCTCGGGCTGCCCGCGATGCTGATCCGCCGGCCGACGCCGCCGGCCGGCCCCGCGACCGAAAGCCGCGGCGAGGCGCTAATCTGGCTCGGCCTTGACGCGGTCACGGCGGCTTCGGTCTAATCGCCTCCGATGGAACGCAGGCATTTCCTTGTGGCACTCGGCGTTCTGGCGCCGGGACCGGCTTTCGCCCAGATCGGGATCGAGGTCCTGCAGCGCCGGCCGCTCGCCGATGCCGCGCGCGACGGCAATATGGACGCGCTGCGCGCGCGCTTGGCCGCCAACGACCCGCCCAACCAGCTCGATCTCGAATTCCGTCCGGCGATCCTGCTCGCCGCCGCGAACAACCATCTCGACGCGGTACGTCTGCTGCTCGAACGCCGCGCCAACCCCGACGCGCGCGACCGGCAGACCCGTACGGCCCTGATGTGGTCGGCCGAACGCGGTCATGCGCGCATCGTCGAAGCGCTGATCCAAGGCCGCGCCAATCTCAATCTCGAGGACCGCACGGGCACCACCGCCCTGATGATCGCCGCGCGCGAAGGCCAGACGCGCGTGGTCGAGCTGCTGTTGCGCGGCGGTGCCGACCGCGACAAGGTCGACGCGACGGGCCGTTCGGCGCTCGACATCGCCGAGTCGCACAATCGCCGCGCGGCCGCCGAGCTGTTGCGCCGGCGATGAGCTACGAAGCGACCGACGCGATCGGCTCCCCGCGCGACATTCTGCATTACGTGCGCAAGACGATGATCCCGTGGCCGCAATGGGATCTCGTGGGCGACGCCATCGCCAAGCGCCTGACCGCCGCCCATCCCGGGCTCCACGAGCCCCGCGCGGCGCCGCCGGCGGCGCTCGCCGCGTTGAAGGATCGCGCCGTCGCTCCGCTGGGTGGCGTGTTGGCCGCCGATCGGGCCGACGAGATCGCGATGTTTTTGCGCGGCCAGCAGGGCTTCGCGGGCCATCATATGACCAGCTCGGATGGCGTCGAGCGGCCTTACGCCGAGCTCGCCTATGGCGGCCAGCGCTATTGCGCCTACCGGCCGGAAACGGTGATGAAGGCGCCGCACGCCATGGCGCTGGCCAATCGCGCCGACATCCTGGATTTCGTCGAGGCGGCGATAGGCTGCGTGCCCACGCTCTATTC
>JAMNXK010000396.1 GCA_023653245.1 Tagaea sp. | reverse complement strand
GTGAGCGTCGGCGCATCGGCGGACGCGGATGCGATCCGCTTCTGGGTCGAGGATACGGGGATCGGCATGACCGCGCGCGAGGCCGAGCGCGCGATGGAGCCGTTCGTGCAGATCGACGACGGGCTGGCGCGCAAGCACGGCGGCACGGGCCTGGGCCTGCCGATCAGCAAGGAGCTCGTCGCCCTGCATGGCGGCCGCCTGCTCGTGACCAGCGAAAAAGGCAAGGGCACGCGCGTGACGGTCGAACTGCCGGCGGAGAGGCGGGTGGGTTAGAGCGTGATGTGTTTTGGCCGAAGCGCCGTGCCGACCTCATGGTTCGACGCGACGTCAATTGACGTCGCACCATGAGGTTCAAGAAGTAGGCCTCACCCTGAGCCTGTCGAAGGGCGAGGCCGGGCCAAGATTGTTTCCGTCAAAACGTAACGTGCTCTAATTCGCCGGGTCGTCGAGAACGACGGGACGCGGTGGCGGTAGAGCCATGATCCGACTCGCCAGCCGCGCTGGGTCGCCGCCGCGCGCGGCTAAGGCTGCGCGCGCGCCATCCTCCGAATCCCTCACGGCGAGTCGAGCATGCCGATCGATGGAGCCGAAGCTTACGGTGCCGTTAAGCCAAACGTCGCCGATATAGACCGATTCGCCGGCGGCGACCTCGATGACCGGTGCACCGGGTAGCGACATTGCCCGGAAGGTATAGGCATTCACCAGACCGCTGACGACATAGCGGCCGGCAGGGAGGTGGAGGAAATTGTAGCCCTCGATGTTGTCGGGATCGAGTTTTTTGCAGGTGCCACGCGTCGCGAAATACCTGTCCAGCATGCTTGTGCGTCCGGCTTCGTCCATTCGCAGAAATTCGATGTTCAAGGGGGCCAATTGCCCCGGAATGGAGATCGATCGGACCGGGCATCCGATCCGCAACAGCCCGGTTCCTTCACCCAAATAGCCGAAGCCGACGATCACCAAGCCCATGTTCCCGGTAGGCGTGGGGTCTGACGAGTCTTGCATCGAGGTGTATCCGCAGCCGGTCAGCATAAGCAGTGCGGCGAACGCGGCGAGAATCGGGCTGGAGCGGCGGTCAGTCATGGCGCGGGTCGCTGCCTTTCGAGTTTTCGTGGGAGGATTGCCGGGGTGCTGCTCGTCCGATCGACATGCGACGGTCGATCATGCGCTCGGCGCCTGCGGGCCAAAGGGCCCGAAGCGCCGCGCGCGCTAAATCCGGCGTCGATCCGCCGCGCATTTGGGCCGGCGCGGCGTAGATGAAGACGACATTGCCGACATAGACGACCTCCCCCGCCGCTATGGAAAATCGCGGCACGGTGGCTTCCTCCCATGTCGTGAAGCCGGGCGGTGGCTCTTGGACGCGGGTCGACGACGGGCTTCGCATTGGCGCGTAGGCCGTGATTTCGAACATGCGGTAGTCGCCCGGCGGCACTTGCAGAACCGTAAATGCCGGTGGTGTCGCGCGATCGGGTATCGCGCAGGCAAAATTCCGCAACTGAAGCTGTGTTGGGGGCGTCCTATCGTCGAGTGTACGGTGCCGTAGCCACTCGCTCATGATTCCCCAAGGGCACTCGTGTTGCGGAGCGCCCGATCCGACAAAGACTTGGCCGATGACGATCGTCGCCAATCCGGGGTCGCTTGAAATTCCGGAGGCTGACGTCACCGGGGAACGGCGCGGATCGTTGGCGCATCCACCCAGCGCCAGCGCCGCACAGACCGCAAAAATTGCCGTGAGTCGAATGGGATACCTCCCCCGGTTCTCCGAGGGCAGCATGCGCGCTTCGACCGACCGTTGTAAAGCCCGCTAAACCGCCGAGCCGTCCTTGCGGGTGAAGGTCCAGCTCGAGGCGGATTTGGCGATCAAATCCTCGTCCGGATAGACGACCGCGTCGCCCGGCGTGCGGTCGCCGACTTCCAGATAGACGACGTCCGCGTCGGTCTCGTTGATCAGGCAATGCCCGTCGCCGTCGCCGGCCGGAAAGCCCGCGCAAAGGCCCGGCGAAAGCTTCGTGCGTCCCGCGTCCGTCACCAAAGTGGGATGGCCCGCGACGATATAGACGAACTCGTCCTGGCGGGCGTGATGATGGCGCAAGGCGCTCCATACGCCGGGCTTCAGCGTGGTCAGATTGACGCCGAAATTCTTGATCCCCAGCGGATCGCCGAGCACGCGCTTCGCGCGACCCGCCACGCGCTCCTTGAGCGCGCCGGGATAGTTCGAGCCGGTGCGCGGCGGAACCGTGGCGGGGTCGAGGATTTTGCTCATGGAACGAGGATCACCGAGCCGGTGGTCTTGCGGCCTTCGAGATCCTGGTGGCAGCGCGTGGCGTCCTTGAGCGCGTATTCGGCCGTTGTCTCGATCTTGACGATGCCTTTCGCCACGACGTCGAACAGATCGTTGGCCGTGGCCACCAGATCGGGCTTCTTGGCGATATAGGTGAACAAGGTCGGGCGCGTGATGTAGAGCGAACCCTTCGCGGCGAGCAGGCTCGTATTGAGGGGCTCGACCGGGCCGGAAGACTGGCCGAACGAGGCGAGCAACCCGAGGGGCCGCAGGCAGTCCAACGACTTCAGGAACGTGTCCTTGCCGACCGAGTCGTACACGACCGGCACGCCCTCGGGCACGATCGCCTTGGTGGCCGCGACGAAATCGACGTCGCGATAGAGCACCGTGTGATGGCAGCCGTGCGCGGCGGCCAACTTCGCCTTGTCGGCCGAACCGACCGTGCCGATCGTTTTGGCGCCCAGGTGATTGGCCCATTGGCAGGCGATCAGCCCCACCCCGCCCGCGGCGGCGTGGAACAGGATCGTGTCGCCCGGCTGGACCTTGTAGGTCCGGCGCAGCAGATATTGCGCGGTCATGCCCTTCAGCATCATCGACGCGGCTTGCTTGTCGGTGATACCGGCGGGGAGTTTCACGACGCGATCGGCGGGAGCGATGCGTTTCTCCGCGTAGCCGCCGCCGCCCGCGATCACGTAGGTCACGCGATCGCCGATCGCGAAATCGGTCACGCCGGCGCCGACGGCGTCGACGATGCCGGCGGCTTCGTTGCCGGGGGCGAAGGGCGTGGGCGTCGGGTATTGGCCCGAGCGCATATAGGTGTCGATGAAATTGACCCCGATGGCCGTGTGCTTGATGCGCAGTTGGCCCGGGCCGGGATCGCCGACCTCCACGTCCTCGTAGACCATGACTTCGGGGCCGCCGGCTTTGTGGACGCGAACCGCTTTGACCATCGGGAAGACTCCTTAAGAGAGATTCGTCTTGAAGAACTCGGCCGTGCGGCCGTTGGCGAGATCGGCCGATGGCTTGTGCCAGTGCTTGCCGCCCTCGCGCGCGAAGGCGTGATCCTGACCCGCATAGACGTGCATCGTCACGGATTTGTTCATCTCCAGCCCGGCCTTGATCTTGGCTTGCGCCGCAGGCGGCACGTAAGCGTCTTTTTCGGCGATGTGCATGAGCAGAGGTCGCTTGATCCCGCCGGCGATGCCGAGCAGGCCCTCGATCCCGACGCCGTAAAAACTCACGCTCGCGTCGGCCGAGGAGCGGCACGCCATCTGATAGGCGAGATTGCCGCCCAGGCAGTAGCCGACCGTGCCGACCTTGCCCGTGCAGGCCGGATGGGCGCGCAAGGCGTCGAG
>JAMNXK010000395.1 GCA_023653245.1 Tagaea sp. | reverse complement strand
GGTATGGCTGGGCATGGAAGTGCTCCCCGGCGGGCGGCGTTCCGCCCCGCCCTTATGTCGGAACGATATTACGGCCAAATGTTGCGGTTCGCCAAAAGCTCAGGCAAAACCGGATTGTCCGCCCGGCGGGTGGAATAGGGACAGGTGCGGCGCGTTGTCCGCCCGACCCGGTTCCGGAGCCCGCCATGACCGTCATCCACGCCCCCTCCTCTTTGTCCGAGACGTCTCCTTTGGCCGAATCCCCCCCGACATCGCCGCATCCGGCCTGGGTTCCCGCGCTCGCTTGGCTCACCAGGCGATTCCACCCGAAGGGGACGGACAAGCTGGTGCGCGCCCTGCACCCGCCGGGCAATGCGCGGCCCGTCAAGGCGGTGATCGATTACGACGACGGGATGCTGATCAACATCGACACGCATTCCTTCCTCGAATGGTACATCTATTTCTACGGCGCGTTCCGGCCCAACGTGTCGAAAATGCTGAACCGCATGCTGCGCCCGGGCCAGGTCGCGTTCGACATCGGCTCGAACATCGGCATGCACGCGATGATCATGGCCAATCGCGTGGGCCCCACCGGCCGCGTGCACGTGTTCGAGCCCGACCCGCACCCGCTGGGCCGGCTCAAGGCCAACATGCATCTGAACGGCCTCGACAACGTCACGCTCAACCAGGCGGCGGTATCGAGCCGGACCGAGACCCGGCAGCTCTTCCTGCATGACGACGCGATCGGCAATTTCGCCAACGCCTCGCTGCAAGTGGCGAATGTCGGCCGCTCGACCACGGCGATCGACATGAAGGTGTGGAGCCTCGACGACTATGTCGAAGCCAACCCGGTGCCGCGCCTGGACGCGATCAAGCTGCTCGCCCAAGGCGAGGAGTGGAACGCGCTGCAGGGCGCGCAAAAGACCATCGCGCGCTTCAAGCCCAAGATTTTCTTCCTGTGGGAACCGTCCTATTGGGCGCGCCAGTCGCTCTGCCTGATGGACGCGGTGCGCTTCTTCAAGGAGCGCGGCTACATGACCTACCGGATCGAGTTCGGCGCGCGCCGGCCGGTGACCGAGGAAATCCCGATGGGCCAGGTCCTGCTGGCCGTCCCGGACCGGCTCTAACCCGGCAGCGCCAGCGTCGCCATCAGGCCTTCCAGCCGGGCGCGGTCGGCGGCGTCGAGCTTCGGCAAGTTCGGCAATCGCGCAGGCCCGACGGGCAGGCCCTGCAGCATCAGCGCTTCCTTCACCACCGTGACATTCGCCCCGTTGTTGTGGCGCGTACGCAGTTGTTCGAAACCCGCGATCGGATCGATCAACGCGCGGGCCGCGTCGTAGCGCCCTTCGTCCAGCGCTTTCCAGATCGCGAGCGAGCGTTCGGGGGCGACGTTGATCAGCCCCGAGGTAAAGCCGCGCGCGCCGGCGGCGTAATGCGCGGGCGCCCAGCCTTCGGCCAGGCCGCACACCCAAACGCAGGGCGTGTCCGCCGTCTGGCGCACGCATTCGGTCAGCAGCATCAGATTGGTGCTGGCGAATTTGATCCCGGCCATATTCGGATGGCTTGCCACGCGCCGCAATTCCGCGACCGGAATCGTGTCGCTGCGCAAATACGCCATCACCGGCACGCGCGCGGCGTCGGCGATGGAAAGGAAGTAATCGGCTTGCGCCGAGGGGGCGGCGAAGGGATCGGCGGGATGATGGATCATCAGCGCTTGCGCCCCGGCGGCGACGGCTTGGCGGGCGGTCGCGCGCGCTTCGGCGAGCGACCGGCCGACGGCGGCCGTGCGCAGTGCCGCGTCGCCGATCGCCGCGAAGGCGGCGGCTTGCAAGCGATCGACTTCGCCCGCGGTCAGGCTGAAAAACTCGCCCGTGTTGCCGCCCGAGACGATGTTGTGCACGCCCGCTTGCGCGATGCGCCGGCACAGGCGCGCGGTCAGGGCTTCGTCGATCCCGCCATCGGCGCCGTAAGGCGTCACATGGATTCCCGAAATTCCCTTCAGGGCGCTGCGGATTTTTTCCATGGTCATGTCGGATCGCCTTTCGAGTCGAGCTTAGCTTTCCAGATAGGTCCGCGGCACGAAGATACGGATCGGTCCGAACGGATCGAGCGTCAGCAGATCCCGGTCGCCGGTGACGATCGCGCGCGCTTGCCCGCTTTGCGCGAGCGCCAGAATGTGATCGTCCTTGGGATCCCGGCACATCCGGACATGCGCGGTGACTTCCACGCGCATCGCGATCCCGCCCAGCACTTGCAAGAACTCGCGCGCGTCGCCGGGGTCAATATAGGCGGCGAATTTCGGGCGCGCGAGCACGCCGGCGAGCTCGGCGATCAATTCGTCGGAGATCAGGACCGTCTCCTTGGCGATCGCGCGGGCGACGGCTTGCGCGGGCACGGAATCGGGCCGCAAGAGCCGGCTGACATACACGCCCGCATCCAGCACCACGCGCCCCTCATTCGACATCGCGCATTAGATCGGCGTAGGCGCCGTCATCGAGCCCGCGGGCTTTGGCCTTGGCCGCGATCCGATCGCACAACGCGTCGAAGGCGGCGATCCGCAGCCCGCGCAGCTTTTCGTATTCGTCGGCCGAGAGCAGGACGGCGACGTCGCGATTCTGTTTGCGGATGACCACGGGCTCGCGCTGGGCGGCGTCGAGTGCGGTTCCGAAGGCTTGTTTGGCTTCGGTTGCGGAAATATAGCGCATCCTTCAAATTAGTCCAAAATGGACAGAATGTCCAATAATCGCTTGGTCAGGCTTGACCAAGTCGTTGGTCAAGCCTAACCTCCGCGCATGGTCCGCCCCGCCAAAAAACCCGCGCCGACCGGCAATCGCGCGTCGATCTACGAGGCCAAGACCCATTTTTCGGCCTTGGTCGAGCGCGCGCGCGCCGGCGAGGAAATCGAGATCACCAAAAACGGTGAGGTCGTGGCGCGCTTGGCGCCGTCGCAGCCGATCCGCCCGAAGCGCAAGCTTGGCGGCGCGGAGGGCAAGATCTGGATTTCGCCGGATTTCGACGCGCCGCTCGACGACGAGCTCCAAGCCTATTTCGACGGCCGCGTGAACGACTTCACCGATAAAGTCGACGACGGGCCCGATTGGTGAAACTGCTGCTCGATACCCACGTCTATCTCTGGATTCGCGGCGAGCCCGCGCGGATTTCGCGTGCGACGTCGGACGCGCTGCGCGCGGCCGAGACGGTCTGGGTCAGCATCGCCTCGGCCTGGGAGGCGGAGATCAAGGTCGGCAAAGGCAATCTGACCCTGGGCGAGACGTTCGCCTATGGTATCGCCGATGCGGGGTTCGAATTGCTCCCCATCACGCTCGACCATGTCGAGCGTTTGCGCGATCTGCCTTTGCACCACAAGGATCCGTTCGACCGGATGCTCGTGGCCCAAGCGCTCGCCGAACGCGCCACGCTGGTCACGGTCGACCGGCACTTCGCGCGCTACGGCATCAAGCTGATGGCGGCGTAGGGGAATCCGTTTCGGGCGGCTGGAGCGGGAGAAGGGCTTCGAACCCTCGACCCTCACGTTGGCAACGTGATGCTCTACCACTGAGCTACTCCCGCGATCGCGTTCACGAGACGCCTCAGCCGTCGAAACGGTCGCGGATAATAGGGGCGGCGCGCCTTAAAGCAAGGGATATCTGGGGGGCTTGCC
>JAMNXK010000394.1 GCA_023653245.1 Tagaea sp. | reverse complement strand
TCCTTGAGCAAGGCGGGCGAGGGCGCTTGCGCCCAGAAATCGATCCGCAGGCGCCCGTCGCGCAGCGTCGCCCCGCAGCAAGCGCCCGTCGGCACGGCGATGGCTTTGCCGTCGGCTTGCGACAGCGCGCGCGCGTGGAAGGCCGCGTCGCGCTTGGCGAAAAACTTGAGGATGCCTTGCGAGGTGCACACGACCGGGATGGTGGTCTCGTTCAACGCGACGAGATCGGCGAGCACTTGGGCCACGTTGGCCTCGACCTGATCGACGCTCGGCGTCCAGCCCGACAGGCGCGGCCAGACGCCGCGCCGGCTCCACGCCTCGACCGGCTCCTTGCCGATCTCGGCGGCGATCTCCTCGCTCGTGCGGCCTTCCCATTTGCCGTAGTCGATCTCGGTCAAGCGATCGTCGATCTCGGCGGCCACGCCGAAGGCTTCGCGCACGAAGTCGCGCGTGCGCCGCAAGGGGCCGGCGCGCAACGGCCCGACGGCGAGGCCGCCGCCGCGCACCGCCGCGCCGAACAGCCGCGCTTGTTCGAGACCTTTGGGCACCAAAGGCAGATCGCTGCGCGCGCCGACCCACACGACCCGATCGCCGGGGGCGAAGGTGTTGCCGTGGCGCACGAGAAGGATCTTGCGCGAAGTCATGCGATCCTCGCCGTGCCGTCGTAGACCGGCAGCAGCTCGCCTTCGCGCGCGACGATCGCTTCGGCCTCGCGCAGATCGCCGGGGCTGTCGATCGACCAATGCGTGCGTCCGCGATAGTCGCACGGCACCACGCGCATCTTGATGCCGTGTTCGAGGGCGCGCAGCTGTTCGAGCTCTTCGGCTTTCTCGAACGGCCCCATCTCCAGCGTCACGTAATGCGCCAGCGCGTCGGGCCGGAACGCGTAGATGCCGATATGCCGCCAGACCGGCGGCGCGCCGTCCGGCTTCTTCACGAACGGGATGATCGCCTTGGAGAAATACATCGCGTCGCCCGCGCGATCGAAGGTCACGGTCGTGCCCCCGGCCTGTCCATCGGCCTTCTGCCGCTTGAGCGCGTCGATCGCCTCGGGCGCCATACGGGTGGCCAGCGTGGCGACGCGCACCGACGGGTCGCGCGCCATTTCGGTCGCGAGGGCGGCGATCGCCCAAGGCGGCGTGAGCACCGCGTCGCCCTGCAGATTGACGATCGCGTCCTCGCGCACGCCCAAGGCCGCGACCGCGGCTTGCGTGCGTTCGGTGCCGTTGCGGCAGCTTTCCGGCGTCATCACCGCTTCGCCCCCGAAGCCGCGCACGAAGTCGAAGATGCGCGCATCGTCGGTCGCCACGACGACCCGCGACACGCCGTGCGCCGCGCGCGCGAGCGCCCAGACGCGCTGGATCATCGCCACGCCGGCGACCTCGACCAGCGGTTTGCCCGGATAGCGCGAGGAGGCGTAGCGCGCCGGAATGATGGCGACCGCACTCATGCCGCGCGCGCCAGACGGTCGAGTTCGGCGCGGTAGGTCTCGGGCCCCGCGAACAGTTTGGGCGTCGGCCGTCCGGCCTGGCGCCGGTCGCTTTCGAAGCGCCAGACGCGCAAGAGCCACAGCGCCTCGCACGCGCGGAACACGTTCGCGTCGAGCGCGCGGCCGGTGCGCGCCGTGTAGGCCGCGACCAGGGCCGCGTGGCGCGGCGCGTCGCCCGTCAGATGGCCGGTCAGGGGATCGACCTTGGCCCAATGCTTGAGCTTGACGAAGTCGAGCTCGGCGGGGGCCACCAGCGCGTTGTCCCAGTCGATGATGCCGATCGCGCCGTTGGCGTCGTCGTGGATCAGATGCAGCCCGTGCAGATCGTTGTGCGCCAGCGTCCAGCGCACGTCGCCATACGCCGCGCGGGCGATCGCGCGGGCATAGCCCTCGATGCGCGGATCGACGGAGCCGCGCGCGAGTTCGCGCTCGATCGACGCGCCGATCCATGCGCCGAATTCGGTCTTGGGCCCGGCGAGGCTGAGCAGATCCGGCGTCCCGCCTTCGAACGTGACGGCGTGGATGTCGGCGATGGCGCTCGCGGCGCGCTCGATCGTTCCGACCGACGGGTTTTGGCCCGCGGCACCCAGGGCGCGACCGGGGCACCAGCGCGTGACCTCCCAAGGCAAGGGCCAAAACTCGTCGCCATTGCTCCAATGGATCAAGCCGGGCGCATGGGGCGGTGCGGCGCCGTCGGGCGCGGCGGCGGCGGCTTCGCGATCGCTCGCCCCCGCGCGCTTGGCGGCGTGCACGGCGCCGACCAGCGCGCTCTTGGCGATTCCCTTTTCGTAGCGGAATTCCGTCTCATTCAGCCGCAAGCGCAGCGCATAGCGCGAATCGTCGAGAACGACGGGGAAGGTGCGGTTGATGGCGCCCTCGATCGGCGCTTCCAGGCGCGCGCGCGCGCTCGCCGCGCCGAAAGCGCGGGCCAGGCATCGCATGGCTTGGGAAAGGTCGGGTGGTTTGGTCATGACGTTGAAAGCGCGCGCAAACTGCCTTGTTTTCAAGATTGTGGCAACAACCCTACGCGAGTCGCGATTGCGATCCGGGATCGCGCATGGCACAAGATTCGGTATGTCATACTCCGCGAATCGCCGCGCCGCATTGGCGGGCTTGGCCGCTTCGGTCTTCGTGCCGGCGGCCGTTTCGGCCAACGAGATTCCCTTCGACGTCTGGCTGCGCCAGCTGCGCGAGGAGGGGCGGCAGAAGGGCTTGAAGCCGGCCACGCTCGACGACGCGCTGCGCGGCGTGGCCCCGATCGCGCGCGTGCTCGAGCTCGATCGCGCCCAGCCCGAAGTGCGCCTGACCTTCGAGGAATACTTGGCCCGCGTGGTCAACGAGACCCGCGCGCGCAACGGCCGCGAGCGCCTGGCCGAGAACCGCGACCTGTTGGAGCGCGTGACCCAGCGCTTCCCGGTGCAGCCGCGCTTCGTCGTGTCGCTGTGGGCGATCGAGACGAATTTCGGCCAGAATACCGGCGGCTTCAACGTGTTCGCGGCCTTGGCCACGCTCGCTTACGACGGCCGCCGCGCGGCGTTTTTCCGCGAGGAATTGTTCGCCGCGTTGCGCATCGTCGATCGCGGCCACGTCAAAGCGTCGGAAATGCGCGGCTCCTGGGCCGGTGCGATGGGCCAGAGCCAGTTCATGCCGTCCTCGTATTTGGCCTATGCGGTCGATTTCGACGGCAATGGCCATCCCGACATTTGGGCGAGCCGGCCCGACGTGTTCGCCTCGATCGCCAATTATCTCGTCCGCGTGGGCTGGCGCGGGCAGGAGAGCTGGGGGCGCCAAGCGCAGCTGCCCGCCGCGTTCGACCGCGCGCTGATTGATCACAATCGCGTCACCAAGCCGCTGTCGGAATGGCAGACTTTGGGCGTGCGCCTGCCCAACGGCGCCGATTTGCCGGCGGCCGTCGATCTTCCTGCCTCGCTGGTCCAGCCGGCGGGCGAGGGCGGACGCGCTTTCCTGGTCTACAACAATTTCCGCAGCATCATGCGCTGGAACCGGTCGGTGAATTTCGCCTTGTCCGTGGGCATCCTTGCCGACAGGATCGGCGAAGTTTAGTTTGATCTTCAGGCGAATCGCTTCCGATTCGCGATGGATTTCACCGGGCCGGGCCGGTTTTCCGATGTGGGCGGATAAGTTCTGGCG
>JAMNXK010000393.1 GCA_023653245.1 Tagaea sp. | reverse complement strand
CGTATCGGCGCGCAGTGGCCGGTCCTCGTGCTCCAAGCGCGACATTTCCAGGATCCGCTCGACCAGGTCGCGCAGATGCCGGCCGCTCTGGCCGATATCCTCGGCGTAGCGCGCGTAACGGTCGTTCATTGGGCCGAAGACGCGCATCGTCATCATCTCGGCGAAACCGATCACGGCGTTCAACGGCGTGCGCAGCTCGTGGCTCATCCGCGCGAGAAAGGCCGATTTGGCGCGGTCGGCGCTTTCCGCGCGCGCCAGCGACGCTTCGAGCCGCGCGGTCATCTCGACGCGCGCGGTGATGTCCTTGAAGGCGCTGACGAAGGCGAAGACCGTGCCGTCGGGCCGGCGGACGGGTGCGATGCTCAGGTCGGACCAGAAAGGCGTGCCGCTTTTCGTGTAGTTCAGGATATCGACGCGCACCGGCTGGCGCGCCACGAGACCCTCGCGGATCGAAGCCACGGTGGTCCGATCGGTCGCGGGCCCCTGAAGAAACCGGCAGTTCTTTCCGATCGTCTCGGCCGCCGAGTAGCCGGTCATTCGCTCGAAGGCGCGGTTGACGTGGACGAGCGCTTGGGTTTGCGCGTCGGCGATGGCGATGCCCGCATCGGCCAATTCCAGGGATTCGAGAAGGCCGTAGCGCTCCAGCGACGCCAGGCGCATCCGGCGGCGTTCGATCCAGAAGATCAACCCGCCGGCCAAGGCGAAGATCAGCGCGGCACCGGCCATCACCGCGAACTCGCCGCCATTGGTCAACTCGTCCCACAGCACGTCGCTCTCGACGCGGCTGGTGACGGCGATCACGCCGTTCTCCCGCCCTTCGGCGAAGCCCGCGACCCGCCGTTTGCCGTCGACCGGCGACACGCCGACATAGCTGCCCCTTGCGGCGCCCGCCCGGGCCTTCGAATAGACCGGATGCGCGGTCAGGTCGGCGCCCGCCGGGTCCGCTTCGAGCCGGGGAAGACGGAACAGCGCCACGCCGTCGCGCCGCACGGCGAGCAGGCTGCGGGTGTCCAAATCGGTCGCGTCGGCGATTTCCGCGCGCAGCAAGTCGAGGTCGATCCAGATCGCGGCGTAGGCGGTGCCGTCGGTCCGCTCGATCTTGCGCAGGATCGGCCAAAGCCAAAGACCGCGCACGGCGTCGCGGCGCGCGATTCCAAGTCCGTAGGACTCGCCGGCCGGGATCGCGGCGAAATCGATGGCGTTCAAGGTGGGCGCTTCGCGCGCGGTGGGACCGGTGGCGACCAGAGCGCCTTGCGCGTCGTGAACGGAAGTCGCCGCCAGATAGGGCTCGTAGGCGAGACGATCGGCCATCGCGGCGATGGCGGCATGCGCGCCCGCGCGCAAATCCGTCGCCGGCGCGACGCGCAACGCCATGCCGGCGAGCAGAAAACGCGAGGTCTGGGTCGTTTGATCGATCTGATGGGCGATCGACCGGGCGACGATTTCTTCGGTTTCCGAGGCTTCGTCGATGACGAGATCGCGCGCCAGCCACAGGAATCCCGCGACCAGCATCGCCAAGACCAGTGCCGCGCCCGTAACCGCCGCCCGGTGCCGCGCGCGATTGCGCGGTCGATGGTCCGGCAATACGAAATCGGGCGTCGGGGTCATGGGGTTTGGCTTATCCGGCTCGCGGAGAATGGACCCGGGGGGCACGGCCGCGACGGCCGCGCCCCCGGTTCCCGCTTCACGCCGCGCGGACTTGCGCGAGGAAGGCTTGCACCGCCTGCTTGAGCTCGACCGATTGGGTGCCGAGCGTCGTGGCCGCGTCCTTGACCTGGCTCGCGGACGTGCCGGTTTCGCCCGCCGCTTGGGTCACGCCCGAGATGTTGGACGAGACCTCGCCGGTGCCGGCCGCCGCCTGCTGGACGTTGCGCGCGATCTCTTGCGTCGCCGCACCCTGCTCCTCGACCGCCGCGGCGATGCCCGAGGCGATCTGGTTGATCTTGGCGATGGTCTGCCCGATCCCCTTCATCGCCTCGACCGAAGCGCCGGTGGCGTTCTGGATCTCGGCGATCTGGCCGCCGATCTCGTCGGTCGCTTTCGCCGTCTGGCTGGCGAGGTTCTTCACTTCCGACGCCACGACCGCGAAGCCCTTGCCCGCTTCGCCCGCGCGCGCCGCCTCGATGGTGGCGTTGAGGGCGAGCAGGTTGGTCTGCGAGGCGATGTCGGAGATGAGCTTGACCACGTCGCCGATCTTCTGGGCGGCTTGCGCCAGCGCTTCGACCGTCTGGCCCGTGCGATCGACTTCGTCCACCGCTTGGTTGGCGATCTTGGCGGACTCGCTGACCTGGCGGGAGATCTCGGTGATCGAGGAGGACAGCTCCTCGGCGGCCGAGGCCACCGTCTGCACGTTGGTCGAGGCTTCTTCCGAGGCCGCGGCCACCGCCGTCGCTTGGCGGCTCGTCTCCTCGGCCGTGGCCGACAAGGCGCTCGCCGAAGCTTGGAGCTGCGTGGCCGAGCTCGACACGCCGGCGACGACGCCGCCGACCTTGCTCTCGAACTGGTCGGCCATCGACATCATGGCGGCCTTCTTCTCGGCGATCGACTTGGCTTCGAGCGCCTTTTGCTCTTCTTCCATGGCCTTCACGCGGATTGCGTTGTCCTTGAACACCTGGACCGCCTGCGCCATGGCGCCGACCTCGTCCTTGTTCGTCTTGGCCGGCACTTCGGTCGCCAGATCGCCCTCGGCGAGCTTGCGCATCGCTTCGGTCATGCCGGACACCGGCTTGGTGATGCCCTTGGCGATGATGAAAGCGCCCAGCAGGCCCAGAACCAAGGCGATCGCCGAAAGGACCAGCATCGTGACGACGCTGGTGGCGACGGTCGCGGCGGCCTCTTCGGCCAACGCGGCGGTCGCGATCTTTTGGCGCGAAACCAGCGTTTCCAAGCGCTCGGTCACCCGCTCGGCGACGCGCGCGTTGGTCGTGCCGACCATCTCGTCGAGCGCGCGGACCGCTTGCGCGGCGTTCCGGAACGCGGTGGCGTATTGGGGTGCCAGTTCGCGCGCGCGGGCGACATCCGCCCGGCGCTCGCTCGAAGCCGCCTGAAAGGCGCGATCGAGATTCTGGGTCAGCGTCGTAAGCTGCCCCTCGGCGGTGCGGAGCAATTCGGGATTGGGCTCGGCGATGTAGCGCAGCGCATTGATGCGCACCAGGCTCAACGATTCCTGCGCGGCGCCGGCATAGGCGGCGGCGCGGAAATCGCCCGACGCGATGGCGCCTTCGATCGCCGCGGTCAGCGCTTGGCGCGCTTGCTGGCCCAGCACGTTCATGCCGCGGGTCACCGCTTCTTCGCGCGTCGCGCGCAAGGCGGTCAGACGGCCGACATTGGCCGTGTACTCGGCGAAGGCCGCTTGCGCTTCGCGCATGATGGCGCGCCGCTCGTCCGAAAGGATCGCGTCGTGCGCGGCGGTCATGTTCGTGCGGATTTCGCCGATGTATTTCTCGATGCGCTGGCGGGTTTCCGCGCCGCCATGGTCGGCGTAGATCGTCGCCTGGTGGCGCAAGGCGTAGAAATCGGTCTCGATTCCGCTCACGTTCAGCGCCGTGGAGGAGATGGACGTATAGCGCGCGAACAAGGACTTGACCTCGGTGAGGGCGCTCCAGCCGGTGAAGGCGAGGGCCGCGAGCAAGATCAACACGAAGCCG
>JAMNXK010000392.1 GCA_023653245.1 Tagaea sp. | reverse complement strand
TAGGCGACCAGCGCGCGCTGGGGTGCAAGCGCGCCCGCGGGCACGACGATCAACGGCCGCGGGCTTTCCTTCAGGAGCTTGCGCACCGTATCCGCGCACCCCGACGCGGCCTCGCCGTGCAGATCGCTGTCGCGGCCCATCACGATCGCATCGTGCGGGTTGGCGGCGGCTTGCAGGCTGGCGAGCGGCTGGCCGTCCGCCACCCCCGCCTCGGCGGTCACGCCTTCGCGCGCGCAGCGCTCGGCGAAAACCCGCGACAGCGAGGCGTCGCGCGCGTGCGCCTCGGCCAGGCGGGCGGCGTCCGCGCGTTCCTTGTAGAAGAAGGCGCCCGCCCGGCCCGGCGAGGGCGGGGCGACGAAATCCGTGTCCACGACCGCCAGGCCGCGCAAGCGGGCCTGGTGCGTCAGCGCCAGGCGGATGGCGTATTCGGCCGCCGCTTCGCCGGCCGGCGTGTCGTCCAAAGCCACCAATAGACTGCGCAGCATGATTTTCTCCTTCGCGGGTTCGATTCACCTTGGCGCATGTCGCCGCCCTCCGCGTTGACCTGCCTCAAGACTTGTCGCACCCCCCGAACTCGTCCCATATTCGTCCCATGAACGAACCCGAACTCATCGCCGATCGCCGCCGCTTGCGGCGCTCGCGCTCGCTCTGGCGCGCCGCCGCGATTCTGGCGGGTCTGGGCGCCATCGCCGTGGCCGTCGGGCGCAGCGACCTGGCGGCCGAGTACAATCCCTATGTCGCCGAGCTGCGCGTGTCGGGCGTGATCGTCGAGGATCAGCGTCGGCTCGAAGCGCTCGAGGAAGCGATGGCGCGGCGCTCGGCCAAGGCGCTGCTCGTGCGCATCGACAGCCCCGGCGGCACGGTCGTGGGCGGCGAAAGCCTGTTTCGCACTTTGCGCGAAATCGCCGCCGACAAGCCGGTCGTCGCCGTGATGGGGGAGATGGCCGCCTCGGGCGGATATATGGTCGCCCTGGGGGCCGACCGGATTTTCGCGCGCGAGGGCACGATCACCGGCTCGATCGGCGTGATGCTGCAAACGACCGAGATCACCGGCCTGCTCGAAAAGCTCGGCGTCTCGGCCGAGGCGATCAAATCGGCCCCGCTCAAGGCCGTGCCGTCGCCCTTCGAACCGTTGACCCCGGAAGCGCGCGTCGCGACGCAAGGGCTGGTCGACGATATGTACGCGATGTTCGTGGAGATGGTCGCCGAACGACGCGGCCTGGCGGCCGACAAGGCCAAAATCCTGGCCGATGGGCGGGTCTATACCGGCCGGCAGGCAGCGGCCAATGGGCTGATCGACGCGATCGGCGGGGTCAACGAAGCGCGCACCTGGCTGGAAGAAAAGGGCGTTTCGGGCGATTTGCCGCTGCGCGAGATCAAGGTTTGGCGCGAGGAAGAGTGGCTCGGCGGGCTCGCGCGCGCCTCGATTCGGGCGGTTTTCGGAAAAACCTATCTTCCCGAACGGCTTACGCTTGACGGGCTGGTGGCGGTCTGGCACCCTGATTTGCGTATTCGCTAGCGATTTCAACGGGGTGTTGGGGCGATGACGAAATCCGAGCTGATCTTGCGCCTGGCCGAGCTCAACCCGCACCTTTATCAGCGCGATGTCGAGCGGATCGTCTCGACCGTGTTCGACGAAATCGCGGCGGCTTTGGCGCGCGGCCATCGCGTGGAATTGCGCGGCTTCGGCGCGTTCTCGGTCAAGCGGCGCGGCTCGCGCACCGGTCGCAATCCGCGCACCGGCGCCGCCGTCGATGTGAGCGAAAAGCACATCCCGTTTTTCAAGACGGGCAAGGAATTGCGCGAGAAGCTCAACGAAGCCGCCAAGTCCTGATCGGGGGCGAGGGGGCCGTGCGCGCGCTCTATTGGATCTTGGCAGGTGCGCTGGCCGCTTTGGCGGGGCTGTTCGCCCTCAATAATCGCGGCGAGCTGACGGTCGATTTCTGGCCCGTCGGGCCCGAACTGCAAATGCCGATCTTCGTCGCGCTGGTCGGCGCCCTCTATCTCGGTTTCGCGCTGGGTGCGCTGGTCATGTGGTTCGCCACCGGCCGGGCGCGCAGCCGCGCACGCGCGGCGACGCGCAAAGCCGCCGAGCTCGATGCCGATCTTCAGGCGCTGAAGGCCCGGGACGCGGCGCAACCGCCGGCGGTGGCGCCGCCATCTCCGGCCGCCTAGCCATGCGCGACTCCGGCGGACCGCTGGTCGTGGCGGCAAGCCAAGTCGAAAACATCCTCGACGTCGACGCGCTGGTCGAAGCCTTGCGCAACGCCTTCCGGCGCGGGGCGGTCGTGCCGGTGCGCCATCATCACACGATGGACGTGCCCGGGGCCGCGGACGCCACGCTGCTGCTGATGCCCGCCTGGCAGCCCGGGCGCTACGCCGGGATCAAGATCGTCACCGTGTTCCCGTCCAACGGCGAGCGCGGCCTGCCCTCGGTGATGGGCAGCTACGTGCTGATCTCGGCGCGCGACGGAAAGCCGCTCGCGCTGATGGACGGCGGCATGCTCACCTTGAAACGCACGGCGGCGGCTTCGGCCCTGGCGGCCAAGTATCTTTCGCGCCCCGACGCCTCGCGCCTGGCGATGATCGGCACCGGCGCGCTCGCCCCGCATCTGATCCTCGCCCATGCCAGCGTGCGCCCGATCGCCGAGCTGGTCGTGTGGGGTCGCGACCGCGACAAGGCCGAGCGCTTGGCGCGCAATTTCGACGGAAGGCGTCTGAAGGCGCGCGCGGCGGCGTCGCTCGAAGAAGCGGTCGGCTGGGCGCATACGATTTCCTGCGCCACGTTGTCGAAGGAACCGCTGGTGCAGGGGCGCTGGCTCAAGCCCGGCCAGCATGTCGATCTGGTGGGCGGCTTCACGCCCGCGATGCGCGAGGCCGACGACGAGGCGATTTCGCGCGCGCGCGTCTATGTCGACACTTATGCGGGCGCGACGAAGGAAGCGGGCGACATCGTCCAGCCGCTGGCCAACGGCACGCTCGATCCGAAGCAGATCGCCGGCGAATTGGCCGAGCTCGCGCAAGGGCGCGTCTCGGGCCGCTCGTTCCACAACCAGATCACTTTGTTCAAATCCGTCGGGACGGCGCTCGAAGATCTCGCGGCGGCCGAGCTCGTCTACGAAAGCCTGCGCCGGTGAGCGTTCTGCCCGAGCCCGCTTTGCTGGCCGCGTTTCTGGCCGCGACCTTGGCGCTCAATCTCACGCCCGGCCCGGACATGGCCTATGTCGCGACGCGCGCGGCCCATCAAGGCCGCGCCGCGGGAATCGCGGCGGCTTTGGGCGTGGGCGCGGGCTGTTTGGTGCATACGGGCCTGGCGGCGTTCGGGGTCAGCGCTTTGCTCCGGCATTCGGAATTGGCGTTCGCGGCGCTCAAATACGCGGGTGCTGCGTACCTTCTTTACATGGCCTGGGGAATGTGGCGCTCGGGCGGCAGCGCACCGGCGGAATCCGGCGTATTGCCCGCGCGCGACCTGGGGCGCGTGTTCGTCGAGGGCGCGCTGATCAACACGCTCAATCCCAAGGTCGCGCTGTTCTTCCTCGCCTTCCTGCCGCAATTCGTCGCCGCCGGCCATCCGCACCCGGCCGTGGCGACGATCGCCTTGGGCTGCGCGTTCAATTTCAGCGGCACGGCGGTGAATATCGGCGTGGCG
>JAMNXK010000391.1 GCA_023653245.1 Tagaea sp. | reverse complement strand
GGTGGTGTAGGTGGGAGCGGCGGCGACGGCCCGCGCGCCCTTGATGGGGTGCTGTAGCGGGCCGTCGGCGGTGCTGGCGGTCACCGGCGGTTCGCGGGGTTAGGGTTGGTTTGCACACGCAACCCCTATCACCCGAGGACCACCGATGACCGACGAGATCATGAACCTTCGCGCACTTCTGGAGAAGACCCCCGACGCGGATTACTTGCGTGAGATGATCGGCTTCGCCGCCCAGCGGATCATGGAGCTGGAGGTCGGCGCCTTGACCGGGGCGGGCTACGGCGAGAAGGCCGCCGAACGCTTGGCCCAGCGCAACGGCTACCGGGATCGGACCTGGGAGACGCGCGCGGGCACGGTCGATCTGCGCATTCCGAAGCTGCGCAAAGGCAGCTACTTCCCCGGCTTCCTGGAGCCGCGCCGGATGGCCGAGAAGGCGCTCACGGCCGTGATCCAGGAGGCCTACGTCCAGGGCATCTCGACGCGCTCGGTCGACGATCTGGTCAAGGCCATGGGCATGGGCGGGATCTCGAAGAGCCAGGTCTCGCGCCTGTGCGAAGAGATCGACGCGAAGGTCAAAGCCTTCCTCGACCGCCCCATCGAAGGCGACTGGCTCTATCTGTGGGTCGATGCGACGTATCTGAAGGTCCGGCAGAACGGGCGCATCGTCTCGGTCGCCGCGATCGTCGCGGTGGGCGTGAACGCCGACGGTCGGCGCGAGGTGCTGGGCCTGGAGATCGGCGCGTCGGAAGCCGAAGCCTTCTGGACGGGATTCTTGCGCAAGCTGGCGCGCCGGGGCTTGCGCGGAGTGAAGCTGGTCGTCTCCGACGCCCATGAGGGCCTCAAAGCCGCCATCGCCAAAGTTCTTGCGGGTGCGGCTTGGCAGCGTTGCCGCGTGCACTTCATGCGCAACGTGCTGGCCCATGCCGGCCGCCAAGGGCGGCGCGTGGTCGCGGCCTTCGTGGCCACCGCCTTCGCCCAGGACGACGCCGAGGCGGCACGCCAGCAATGGCGCAAGGTCGCCGATCAGCTCAGGCCCAAGCTGCGCAAACTCGCCGAGATGATGGATGCCGCCGAGCCCGACGTGCTCGCCTACATGGCCTTCCCGCATGCGCATCGGGCCAAGCTGCACAGTACGAACCCCATCGAGCGGCTCAACGGCGAGATCAAGCGGCGCACCGACGTCGTCGGCATCTTCCCGAACGAGGCCGCTATAATCCGGCTCGTCGGCGCGATCCTGCTCGAACAGAACGACGAGTGGGCCGTCCAGCGCGCCCGCTACATGAGCCTGGAAACCATCGCCCCGATCGGCGACACTCCCGTCGTCGCGCTGTCCGCTGTGACCGCCTGACACGGCCAACCCTGGCCGCAAAGCGACGGTGAGCAACACCAGATACACCACGCCAAGGGACATGATCTCCCCGCGCGATATCTCCCCCCAACGACGTGTCCGCCGGACGATCTCCCACTGTTCAGTCCCACTCTGCAGTAGACACACCGGAAGAGAACACGCAAAAATCCAAGTATCGCGCCCAGTTGGCCGGGTTAGCTCAGCGGTAGAGCAGCGGTTTTGTAAGCGATAGGTCGCCCGTTCAGGTTGGGCAGCGGGCATCGTTTTTGACATCTACACCCGCTGCACATCTTGCCGCAGTGACGCCTAAGGATTTAATTTATATGACTTTATAGAGTCGGCGGAGTAACTCAGCGGCAATACAGCGCCTATATCGACTCGCAATCTGGTCGATTGCGTTGGTGGGTCCCTTCTTTGTGACGGCCCACGGCGACCGCCAGCGCTTTTGGCGGCGGGCCTCTTTGCCGGGATCACGCGCGCCGGAACTCAACCCAGTTGGTTCTTTCCCACCCGAACGTGCTCTTGGCTTCCTGCCGACATGTGTTCGAATTCAGGCTCTGCAATCTAGCTGCTGGAAAGCTTATGGGAATCGGCGCGCGGGCGCAGAAGGATCGCCCCATAGCGCAGCGCGAAGAGCGCAAAGGCCGAGGCCCAGACGGCCCCCGAGAGTCCCATGACCTCAAGTCCGACGGCGCCGGGAAAAAGCGGACCGACCAGCGCTCGGCCGATGGTGGCCGCGCTAACGAGAAACAGGGCCGCCGCCGTCCAACGATCGCCGCGTACCGGCCGGCCGGAATGTCCCAACGAAGCGCGGCACATCACGGAAACGATCATCGTCCCGAACGCGCCGAGGGTGATCGCATGAATGCCCATGCTTTCGGGGACCGCGCCGGTCGCCGCCGCAAGTGCACGCAGCGCCAACCCGAGGCAAAGCCACGCATACCCGAGATGCAGCCCCCATAGTAGCGGCTCGCGGAACGTCCAGCGTCCGCCCCATTGCGCCAAACGGACGAAACCGGCGATCGACGCGAGCGCCAGCAAGGCCGCGCGTACGGGATCGGAAAGCTCCAACAGCGTGGCGATGCCCGATACCGCCAAGCTTCCGATCGCCAGGATCTCCAGCGGGCGCCTCGAGCGAATGGCAAGTGCCCGATCGGGATTTGATGCGGTCAATGCATTGCGCGTGAACGCCGGCACGATGCGCCCACCGATCAGCGCGACGAGCAACGCCATCAAGTCGACACCCGCCAGTAGCCCCGTCCGGGCCGTATCCGCGAACCAGCCGATCGATTGCGCGTGCATCGCCAGATTGGCGAGCCACAAAGCGCACAGAACGGCGAGCGCCCCCGCATTGCGCGGCATCGACGCTCGAAAGATGGCCGGCCCCACAGTCAAGGCCAGAAGCGGAAGGAAGGCGGCATCCAGCGCGGCAAACAAAAGCGGCGCATCCACCGCCACCGTCCATGCGGCCACCCGGCCGGCGACCCATACGGCGAACAAACCGCCGAGCGGCATCCCCGAAAGCGGCGGCGCGCCCGTCCAGTTCGGCACGGCAGTCAAAAGAAAACCCGCGAGCGCCGAACCCGCGAAGCCGAACAGCATCTCGTGCCCGTGCCAAAGTGCGGCCGGCAAGGCGGGCGAGAACTCGACATGGCCGTGCCAAACGAAAACCCAGCCCACGGCGCCGAACGCCGCGTAGAGCGACGCGCCGAGGAAGAATGGCCGGAACCCCGCCGAAAACAGGGGCACGCCCTGGGCACGGCGACGCGGCTCGACGATCGGGATGGCGTTCATGACGTTGACCCTAGGAACACGCGCAACGAGCCGGACGGCCGCCGCCCGCGAAGGCCGCATAGGCTTGGCGGCGCACGGCGCTGATCGGCTCGGCCGGGTGATCGACGCGCTCGTCGATCGGAACCAAACGATCGAGTTCGCCGGTCGACGACAGATGCGGTCCGAGGTCGCGCAACAGCCCGTCATGGATCGCATAGATCCAGCCATGCAGATGGAGATCCTGCCCCCGCGCCCACGCCTTCTCGACGATCGGGGTCGCGGCCAGACGGCGCACCTGCATCTCGACGTTCAGCTCGCACACGCGATCGAGCCGCAGGCCGGGATTCGGGACCGCCTCGAACTTGGCGCGATGGCGGCGATAGAGCATCGACAGCGGCTGCAGCCAATGGTCGAGCATGGCGCCCAGCTCGCCCGAGATCGCGCGCTTGACCCCGCCGCAGCCGTAATGGCCGCACACCACGATGTGCTTGACGCGCAAATGCTCGACCGCGAATTCGAGCACCGACAGG
>JAMNXK010000390.1 GCA_023653245.1 Tagaea sp. | reverse complement strand
TCGAACAGCAGCTCCTGATAGACCCAGCAATCCGCCGGCGACTTGATGATGTGATGGCCCCGCCAGCTCTGCTGCATCTCGGGGATGCCGTATTTGTAGGCCTGGTGGACGTAGTAATAATGGTAACGCAGATATTCGCGCACGGTCATGTCGGCCACGCGCTCCATATTCGTGCGCTTGGCGAAGAGCGAGGCGATCTGCCCGACATGCGGGTTGGCGTAGAGCAGCTTGGGCGCCACCTTCGCCTCGGCGCAGAAATCCGCGCGCGCGCGGTCGTCGTCGTCGCGCTTACCGGCGACCAGGAAGGCGACATAGGCCTTGGCGATCGCGTGGTCGGTTGCGGCGGTCTCGTCGAATCTCATGGCGTTTCGTTCCGTTGGTTCGCGCAGGCCTCGAGCATGCGCGAAAGGAATCCGTCGAGATCGTCTTGCGCCGTACCCGTCTCGCGCCAGCTCGATTCCAATTCGAGCGGCGGCGGGGCGGGGGTCGGCGGCGGCGCCTCGATGGCGATGTCGCGCCCCAAGACGGTCCGGGCGAGGCCGGCGACTCGGGACGCGAATTCGCGCACCGTCATGGTATCGCGCCCGGCGGCGTTGCGCACACGCCAGGGGACGGCGGGTAGTGCAAGCGTGGCGGCGGCGATCTCGCCCAGCCGCCCGGCCGCCAGGAAGTTGCGCGCCTGGACGCCCGGCGATTTCAGCACGATGCGGCCGGTTTGCGCCGCCTCGCGCGGGAAGCCGTACGGGATCAGCGCCCAGCGCGCGAAGCGGGCGAGATCGCCCGGAAAACCGTAGAGATTGCACGCGCGCAGGATATCGGCGGGCAACCCCGTGCTGCGCAGGACCTGCTCGCTGGCCAGATGCAGCCGCGCGTAGTCGCTGGCGGGTTTCGGGAAGGCGTCTTCGACGATCCGGCCTTCGAGCGGTCCGTAGACATGCGCCGACGAAATGTAGATCGCGCGCGAAACGCAGGCCGCTTTCGCCGCGTCGATCAGCGCGCGCCACGATCCGATGGCGATGCGCGGGCCCAGCGCCGCGTCGCGCGCGCTTTCGTCGGTGATTCCGGCCGCGTGAATCAGCGCCTCGGCGCCGGCCCAGTCGAGGTTGCGGATGCCGTCGGGATCGGCGAGATCGAGGCGGCGCGCCGCCGGTTCGCGCCGGCCGAACGCGATGGTTTCGTGGCCCGCGCGCGCGAGCGCTGCGGCGATGCCTTGGCCCGCGATCCCGGTCGCTCCGGTCAGCGCGACGCGCATCGCCTCACCACTCGATGTCGTCGGCGAAGGGCGAGACGAAGTCGCGCAAACGCGGATGCGCGCGGTCGCGTTCCGACAAGATGGGTTCGCGCGAAGGCCATTCGATGCCGATATCGGGGTCGTCCCAGGGCACGCCGCCTTCGGCCTCGGGCGCGTAGGCGCGATCGACCTTGTACTGGACCAGCGTGTCGGGCGTGAGCGTGCAGTAGCCGTGCGCGAAACCTTTCGGGATCACGACCCAGGCGGGCTCGTCCGCCGACAGCACGAGCGAATCCCACTTGCCGTAGCTGAGCGAGCCCGCGCGCAGATCGACGAAGGCGTCGAGCACGGCGCCGCGCGCGCAACGCACGATCTTGGTCTCGGCATGCGGCGGGCGCTGGAAATGCAGGCCGCGCAGCGTGTGCTTGGCGGCGGTGAAGGCCTCGTTCTCCTGGGCGAATTCGACGGGCAGACCATGTGCCGCCCAGATATCGGCGTCGAACAGCCGGCCGAAATGGCCGCGCGCGTCCTTGCGCGGGGCGAGGATCACCGTGAAGGTGCCGGCGAGTTTGAGGGGGCGGATCTCCATCGTCTCACGCCGCCGGTTTGATTATCACGCCCTGGCCCGTGGGCAGGCCCAGGATCGGCACGTTCCACTCGGCCGCGAGCGCGTCGAAGGCGCGCTTCTGGTTGATATGCGGCATCCAGTTGTAGTCGTCGAGCAGGATCACGCCGCCGGGCACGAGCTTGGGCCAGAAATGCCGCGCCGCGGCGATTTCGGGCAAGGCGATGTTCATGTCGATCGACAGATAGGCGACGCGCTCGGTCTTCACCTCGCCCAAAGCTTCGGGCACGCGGCCCTTGACGATGCGCACGTTCGGGAAGGCGGAGAATTTCTCGACCACGATCGCGTGCGTGTCGCGCCCGCGATAATCGGCGTTGTAGCCCTGCAGCCCGATCGCGCGCTCGTTGGCGTCGATCTGGTCCTCGGGCAAGCCGTCGAAGGTGTCGACCAGCCACATCGCGCGGTCCGCCCGCGCGCCGAAGCCGGTCCAATCGACGATCGTGCCGGCGAGGATTCCCGTGTTCACGCCGCACTCGACGAAATCGCCGGGATGGCGCAGCGCTTGCTCGGCCGCCCACAACGCGATCCAAGCGCGCCACTCGATATGCAGATCGAGCCGATGCATGGGCGTGGTGCGCATGCCGAAGCGATAGGCGCGGCGGAACCGCGGATCGTTCAGGAACTCGCTGTTGTGCATCGTCGCCAAACCGTCGGCGTTGAACTGCTCGCCCGCCATCCCGCGCTCCTCCGCTGTGCCGCGCGCATGGTGGCAAGCGGCGCAAGACGCCGCAATGGGAATCGCCTATGCTCGCGCGTTGCCATGCCCCGTGAAATCGTCCTGCTGACCGGCGAGCGCGAAGCCCCCCATCTCGCGGGCCATCTGCGCGTCTTCGCGCCCGCGCTTTCGGTGCGCCATGTGGCGACGCGCGCCGCACTCGACGAGGCGTTCGCCGAGGCCGCGCCGGGGCGGCGGCTGATCGCCTTCACCACCAATGTGGTCGTGCCCGGCCGCTATCTCGCCGCGTGCGAACACGGCGGCTACAATTTCCACCCCGGCCCGCCGAGCTTTCCGGGCGTCTATCCCGAGAGTTTCGCGGTCTGGGAAGGCGTCAAGCGCTTCGGCGCCACCGCGCATCGCATGCTCAAACAGGTCGATGCGGGCCCCATCGTGGCGACCGAGTGGTTCGACGTGCCGCCGGCTTGCGGGCGGATGCATCTGGCCACGCTCGCCTTCGAAGCGCTGGTGCGGGTATTCGGCCAGCTCGCCCCCTTGCTGGCCGGTTCGGACGACGCCTTGCCCGCGAGCGGCGAAGCCTGGAGCGGGCCTACGCGCCTGCGCGCCGAGTTCGAGACGATGTGCCGGATCGCGCCGGGCATGTCCGAAGACGAATATCGCCGGCGCTATCGCGCCTTCGGCGAAGGGCCGTTCCACGATCTGCATCTGATGGTCCACGGCCATCGCTTCAAGATCGACAATCCCTGGACCGATTCCGAACTCAAGAAAGAGATGGGGCGTTGACGTCCACGTTCGTCGTCCCGGACGCCCGAAGGGCGATCCGGGATCTTCGGCCGCGTCGAGCGTCTTTGCTTTCGTAAGACCCCGGGTCTTCGCTTCGCTCCGCTCGGGGTGACGGGTTCGTTTAGTGGAAATCGCGGCTGGGAAACAGGCGCGGGTCCGCCCCGGGCCGGCGCACTTCGTCGGCGCGCGCCATCGCCCCGTCGACGGCGCCGGAGGCGAGGGGGCCCAACAGCGCGTCGCGGCTTTCGAGGTTGCGCGCGATCACATGGATCACCTTGCCCTGGCGCTGCACGGCTCCGCGCACCGCCAGCAGCCGCGCGCCGAGCACGACGCTCCGATAGCGCTCGAAGATTT
>JAMNXK010000389.1 GCA_023653245.1 Tagaea sp. | reverse complement strand
GCCGCGCACATGGGCGAGCAGGCGGGGCAGGGTGGGAATGTCCTCGCGATGGATTTCGATCAGCGCCACGGCCCGCTTGCGCTCGGCGCACACGGCGGCATGGATCGCTTTGACCAGCGACGATTTGCCGGTGCCGCGGGCCCCCCAGAGCAGCACGTTGTTGGCCGGCAGCCCCTCGGCGAAGCGGCGCGTATTGGCGAGCAGCGTATCGCGCTGGCGCTCGATGCCTTTGAGCAGGTCGAGGTCGACGCGGTTGACCTTGGCCACGACCTCCAGCCGCGCGCCCTCGGCGTGCCAGACGAAGGCGTCGCCCGCGTCGAGATCGGCCGAAACATTGGCGGGCGGCGCCATGCGGTCCAGCGCATCGGCGATGCGCGCGAGCAGCGCCTCGATTTTGGGGCTATCCATGCGGGCGAGTCTTTCGGTCAAGCGGGCGGCGGATCGGGCCGCGAAACTAGTCCCGCGCGCGCCAAGTGGTCAATCGGCAAGGGAAATCCGCCCCGGACGGGGACGTTGCAATTCGGAGCCGGGTGGCTATAGTCGCGCGCCCAAACCCTTCCCCCCTGCCAGACGGAGTATTTCGCCGATGTTCATTTCCCCCGCTTACGCACAGGCCGCCGGGGGCGACGGCGGCAGCTTTTTCATCCAGCTCTTGCCGCTGGTGCTGATCTTCGTCGTCTTCTACTTCCTGATCATCCGCCCGCAGAGCAAGAAGGTGAAGGAGCACAAGGCGATGGTCGACGCGTTGAAGCGCGGCGACCGGATCGTCACCTCGGGCGGGATCATCGGCACGGTGCAACGGGTGGTTTCGGACCGCGAAGCGGTGCTCGAAATCGCCGACGGCGTGCGCGTGCGCATCATGCGCCAGATGGTCGCCGAGGTGATGGCCAAGACCGAGCCGGTCGGTTCGTCGTCCGACGACAAGGCGGAGAAGGCCGAGAAGAAGGCCGTCTCGGGCCCGACCTATTGGGAGATCCTGGGCGTGCCGGAAGGTGCGGGTCAGGCCGAAGTCGACGCCGCCGCCGAGAAGAAGGCCGGCGACGCCGTCGCCGCCGACGCGATCGACACGCTGAAGGACCCGATCAAGCGCAAGCTCTATGCGCGCCTGGGTCACGACGAATACGTCGCCACGATCAAGGACTGAGCCGGCCGCCGCACGATGCTGTTTTTCGCGCCCTGGAAACGTTGGACGGTGCTCGCCGTGTGCTTGGCGGGCATCGTTCTGTCGCTGCCCAATTTCTTCGCCAAGCCCGGGTGGTGGCCGTCCTTCGTGCCGTACTACGCGATGAATCTCGGGCTCGATTTGCGCGGCGGCTCGTATCTGCTGCTCGAAGTCGATATGCCCGCGGTCGTGCGCGAGCGGCTCAACAACATGCAAGATCAAGTCCGCACGCGCATGCGCGCGGCCAATATCCCGATCCTGGGCGTGTCGGCGCGCGACAACTCGGTCGTGTTCCAGGTCCGCGAGGCGGGTCAGGCGCAAGACGCCGCGCGGAACCTGCGCGAGATCGTGACGATGGTCGGCGGCGGCGCGCTGAGCGGCGGCACGCCGGACGTCGAAATCCTAGCGGCCCCCGACGGCACGATCACCTTGACGCTGACCGAGGTCGCGTTGCGCGACAAGGCCACGCAAGCCGTGCAGCAATCGATCGAGATCGTGCGCCGGCGCATCGACGAGACCGGCGTCAACGAGCCGACCATCGCCCGCCAGGGCGCGAACCGAATTCTGGTCCAGCTGCCCGGCATCGACGATCCCGACCGCATCAAGCGCCTGCTCGGCACCACGGCGCGGATGACCTTCCATCTGCTCGATCCCAACACCGATCCCAATACGGGCCAGCGCCCGCCGCCGGGCACGCTCATCCTGCGTTCGGACAACGAGCGCCGCGCCGACGGCCAGCCCACGCTTTACGCCGTGCGCCAGCGCGTCGAAGTCGAAGGCGCCAGCCTGACCCGCGCGTCGGCGGGCACCAACCCGCAGACCGGCGAGTGGGTCGTCAATTTCGAGTTCGACGGCATCGGCGCGCGGCGCTTCGGCGACGTGACGCGCCAGAACGTCGGCCGGCCTTTCGCCATCGTGCTCGACGACAAGGTCATCTCCGCCCCCGTGATCCGCGAGCCGATCTTGGGCGGGCGCGGCCAGATCTCCGGCCGCTTCACCGCGCGCGACGCGCAGGATCTTGCCGTGCTGCTGCGAGCGGGTGCCTTGCCCGCCCCGCTCGCGATCGTCGAGGAACGCACCGTCGGTCCCGATCTGGGGGCGGATGCGATCCGAGCCGGGGTCTATTCGATCCTGATCGGGACGGTGCTGGTCTTCATCTTCATCGGCTGGAGTTACGGGCTGTTCGGCTGGTTCGCCTGCGTGGGGCTGGTCGTGAACCTGTTCTTGACCGTCGCGTGCCTGTCGCTGCTGCAAGCCACCCTCACTTTGCCCGGCATGGCGGGGCTGCTGCTCACGCTCGGCCTGTCGGTCGACGCCAACATCCTGATCAACGAGCGCATCCGCGAGGAAGTGAAAGCCGGCAAGACGCCCTACGCGGCGATGGAAGCCGGCTTCGCGCGCGCCTTCTCGACCATCGTCGACTCGAACCTGACCACGCTCCTGAAGATGATGCTGCTCTTCGCCTTCGGCTCGGGGCCGGTGCGCGGCTTCGCGGTCACGATCACGCTGGGCATCCTCACCTCGTTCTTCTCGGCGACGGTCGTGGTGCGCCTGATGATGGTGATCTGGCTGCGCCTCAGGAAACGCGAGGCGCTGCCGGTATGATCAAGTTCTTCCCCATGCTCCGTCTGGTCCCCGACAAGACCGACATCAAGTTCATGAAAGGCCGCATCGCCGGTCTGGTCGTGTCGGCCGTGCTGTCGATCCTGTCGGTCGGGCTGTTCTTCTATCCCGGCATGAACTACGGCATCGATTTCAAGGGCGGCATCGTGATCGAAGCGCGCGCGCCGGGCGACGCCGATTTCCCGCAATTGCGCGCGGTGCTCGCCCAGCAGAACGTGGGCAATGTCGGTCTCCAGCAATTCGGCGCGGCCAGCGACGTGCTCATCCGTCTCGAACGCCAGCCCGGCGACGACGCGGCCCAGCAGCGCGCGATCGAGCGCGTGCGCGCCGCACTCACCCAAGCCGTGCCCGGCCTGCAGATCCGCCGCGTCGAGGCGGTGGGCGCGTCGGTGTCGCGCGAGCTGTTCGTCAACGGCATGACGGCGCTGGGGCTCAGCTTCCTGGCCATGCTGATCTACATCTGGTTCCGCTTCGAATGGCAGTTCGGCGTCGGCGCCGTGGTCACGCTGCTGCTCGACACGACCAAGATGATCGGCTTCTACGTGATCTTCGATTTCCAGTTCAATCTGGTGGCCATCGCTGCGGTCCTGACGGTCATGGGCTACTCGATCAACGACAAGGTCGTGGTCTACGACCGCGTGCGCGAGAATCTGCGCAAGTACAAGAGCGAGTCCCTGCGCGACCTGATCGACCGCTCGATCAACGAGACGCTTTCGCGCACCATCGGCACCTCGGTCGCCTCGCTGCTCGCCACGCTGCCGCTGGCGCTGTTCGGCGGCGAGGCGCTGGAGGAATTCGCCTGGGCGATGGTGTTCGGGATTTTCCTGGCGACGTCCTCGTCGATCTTCATCGCCGCCCCGATCCTGCTTTTCCTCGGCGAGGACAAG
>JAMNXK010000388.1 GCA_023653245.1 Tagaea sp. | reverse complement strand
GGCGGGGTGGATTCCTCGGTCGCCGCCGTGCTGATCCACGAAGCCATCGGCGATCAGCTCGTGTGCATCCTGGTCGATCACGGGCTGATGCGCGAAGGCGAGGCGACGCAAGTCGTCGATCTCTTCCGCGGGCACTACAACATTCCGCTGGTGCATCGCGACGCCAGCGACATGTTCCTCGAGCGCCTCGCCGGCGTCGTCGATCCCGAGACCAAACGCAAACTCATCGGCGCCACCTTCATCGAAGTGTTCGAGGAGGAGGCGAAGAAGGCCGGCGGGGCCGATTTCCTCGCCCAAGGCACGCTCTATCCCGACGTGATCGAAAGCGTGAGTTTCGTCGGCGGCCCGTCGGTGACGATCAAGTCGCACCACAATGTCGGCGGCCTGCCCGAGCGCATGCGCATGAAGCTCGTGGAACCGCTACGCGAACTCTTCAAGGACGAAGTGCGCGTGCTGGGCCGCGAGCTCGGTTTGCCCGAGAGCCTCGTGGGCCGCCACCCGTTTCCGGGCCCGGGCCTCGCGATCCGCATTCCGGGTGCGATCGAGCGCGACAAGCTCGCGATCCTGCGCAAGGCCGATCTGGTCTATCTGGAGGAGATCCGCCGTGCGGGTCTCTACGACGCGATTTGGCAGGCTTTCGCCGTGCTGCTCCCCGTGAAGACCGTCGGCGTGATGGGCGATGCGCGCTCTTACGATTACGTGTGCGCGCTGCGTGCCGTGACCTCGACCGACGGCATGACGGCGGAATCATACCCGTTCGACCACGCCTTCCTCGCGGCGACGGCGACGCGGATCATCAACGAAGTGCGCGGCATCAACCGCGTGGTCTACGACGTGACCTCGAAGCCCCCCGGCACGATCGAGTGGGAGTAGGGGGCAGGCGGAGGGCGACGCTCACCCCTTCGCCGCCGCCTCCAGTGCGGCGATGTCGATCTTCTTCATGCCCATCATCGCCGCTTGGGCGCGCGCGGCCGCCGCGCGGTCGGGAAGGCCGAGCAGACGCGGCAGCGCCTCTGGCACGATCTGCCACGACACGCCGTAGCGATCGGTCAGCCAGCCGCACATGCTTTCGGTCCCGCCGTCGCCGATCAACCGCGTCCACAGCCGGTCGGTCTCGTCCTGATCCTCGGTCAGCACGGCGATCGACGCGGCGGGCGAAAGCTTGTAGTGCGGCCCTGCGGTCAGGATCATCATCGGCGCGCCGTGCAGCGTGAACTCGACGATCATCGGATCGGCTTGGTTGCCATGCGCATGGACCGCGTCGATGGCGCTCCATGGCAACAGCGACACGTAGTATTCGGCCGCTCTCGCGCCGTTCTTTTCGAACCAGAGACAGGTACGGACCTTTGATCGGAAGTTCATGGGGAGTCTCCTTGGATCGTTGGCGCCCTATCGGCCGGCGACTTCCAGCGCGAGGGCCGCCAGTTGATCGGCGGCTTTGCCCCAACCTTCCTGGAAACCCATCGCTTCATGTTTCGCCTTGTCTTCGGCGTTCCAATGGCGCGCGCCCCAAACGAACTTGGTTCCTCCGTCGGGCGCGTCGGCAAGTCGGACGAAACCAGTCATGAACGGCTTGGGCAACGGCACGAAGCCTTCGGCGTACGCGTCGGTGAAGGTCAGCCGTTCCCGCGGGACGACCTCCAACATGCAGCCCGGACAGTCGAGCTTCTCGCCGTTCGGACCCTCCATGGACACGCTGGCTCGGCCGCCCGGCCACAGATCCATTTCCGCGCGCGACACGCGCCACGGCGCCGGGCAGTACCAGCGCTTGAGCAAGTCCATTTCCGTCCAGCATCGCCAGACGGCGGCGCGCGGCGCGGTCAACACGCGCTCGATCTTCAATTCGAAGGTCATCGCTTGGTCTTCCTTTCATGCTCGAACAGGCAACGGACGTAACGCTTCAGATGCTCGATGCTCTCGGCGGCGATGGCGGCACCGTCCTTGGCCTTGGCGAGGATGAAGGCACCTTGCAGCACCGCTTGGGTGTGCAGCGCCAGGCTGCGGGCCGTCCAGTCGGGCTTCATCGCGCGCGCGTCGAGCGCTTCTTGGATGTCCGTCTCGATCTTGGCGGCGTGATCGGAGATCGACGCGTCGCACGCGGCCCGGATCGGCGGGCTTGAGGCGTGAATTTCTTGCACCATCGTGCCGACCAGGCAGGTGAACTCGGCCACGTCGCCGCGCAAGATCGCCTTGCGAAAATCGAGATAGCCGAGCACGCGGGTCAGCGGATCGCGATGGGCGTGGTAGGGGGCGGCGGCGAAGAACGCGCCGGTGCGCGCCGACCAATGTTCGGCCGCCGCGATGCCGAGCGATTCCTTGCTGTCGAAATGGTGGAAGAACGCGCCCTTGGTGACGCCGGCGGCGGCGCAAAGATCGTCCACGCTCGTGGCGGTGAAGCCACGCTCGCGGACCAGCCGGAACGTCGCGTCGAGGATTTTGTCGCGGGCGGTCGGTCTGGCGTTCATGCTTGACGGACATACCGACTGGTTGGTATTGAGTCAAGCAGTTGCTTTTGGGGGGGCCGCACCATGAAGTACGTCGATGGATTCGTGCTGGCCGTGCCGGCGCGCAACAAGGCCGCCTATCTCAAGATCGCCAGGAAGGGCGCGGCGTTGTTCAAGTCGCTCGGCGCTTTGCGCGTGGTCGAGGCGTGGCAGGACGACGTGCCGAAGGGCAAGACGACCGACTACTTCATGGCCGTGAAGGCCAAGAAGAGCGAGAAGGTCGTGATCAGCTGGATCGAGTGGCCGTCGAAGAGGATCCGCGACGCCGGCATGAAGCGGATGATGGCCGATCCCAAGGTCAAGGAAATGTTCGCCGACATGCCCTTCGACGGCAAGCGCATGATCTTCGGCGGCTTCGCGCCGATCCTCGACGCGCGCTAACAGGCTGCTGAAGAAGTCGGTTTTGGTTGCGGCGTGAGGCTCGGGGCCCCCTCCGATTCGTTCGGATCGGAAAAGCCCTAGACCGCCGGCAGCAGCATCGTCGTGATCGTGCCGCCTTCTTCGGGGACGGCAAGCTCGACGCGCCCGTCCATTTGCTTGGCCAGCGCCATGGCGATGCCCACACCCAGTCCGGTGCCGCCGATCGCGTGGCGCTCGGCGTCGCGCCCGCGGAAGAACGGCTCGCCGACCCGCGCCAACTCGTCGGGCGGAATGCCGGGGCCTTCGTCGGCGATGGCGAAGCCGGCAAGCCCGTCCGGCGCGCGGAGGGCGCGCACGCGCACCGTGCCGTTCTGCGGCGAGAATTTGACCGCGTTGGAGAGCAAATTGGTGGCGATCTGGCGCACCGCGCGCGAATCGCCTTGGACCGCCGGCAGGTCGTCGGCGACTTCGATCTTGACGCCTTGCGTTTGCGCCTGGGGCTGCAGCAGCCGGACGGCGGAGCGCGCGATCCCGGTCAGCTCGACGCGTTCGCGCGCCAGTTGGCGGCGTCCCAGATCGACGGCCGAGAAGTCGATCACGTCGTCGATCAGATTCAGCAGGTGCGATCCGCTCTCGCGGATGTCGCCGGCGTATTCCTTGTATTTGGGCGCGCCGATCTTGCCGTAGAGCTCGTTCGACATGATTTCGGCGAAGCCGATGATGGCGTTGAGCGGGGTGCGCAGCTCGTGGTTCATCGTCGCGATGAACCGGCCGCGCGCCTCGGCCGCCAGATGCGTCTGCACCTGCGCC
>JAMNXK010000387.1 GCA_023653245.1 Tagaea sp. | reverse complement strand
GAGGACTGGTCGGCGCTGCGCGGCCTGCTGAAGAAATGAACCGCGCGTCGACGACCGGCCTGATCGGCCATCCGGGGTCCAACCATCTCGCCTATCAGCTCGTGGCGGCGTTGCAGAAATCCGGCTACGACGCGGCGTTCGAGACCGGGCTGTTCTGGACCGGCACGGGCCTGTTGCCGAAGCTGACCGCGTTGCTGCCGGGGAAACTCCGCGCCGCGATCGAGCGCGACTTCAAGCGCCGCAGCCATCCGGGCGTCGATCCGGCGCGCGTGACATACCAGCCCGCGCCCGAACTCATGTACGTGGCGTCCACGCGCCTGAAACTGTCGGCCGAGCGCCAGCTCGCCGCCATCGCCTGGCGCAACGAAGTGTTCGACGCCAATTTCGCCGAGCTCGTTCGCCGCACGCGGCCGCGCTTCGTGATCGGCCACGATTCATCGGCGCTGCAGGCCCAGCGCGCGGCGCAAAGCGTCGGCGCGCTCGCCATCCTCAACCAAGTCATCGGACATATCGAGGCGGGGTTGGAGATCTTCGCCGAGGAAGCGCGGGCGGCGCCCGAATTCGCCGAGACGCTACCGCTGCCGCCCAAGCGCGTGATCGAGATCTGCCGGCGCGAGGCGATCGAGGCGGACCGCACGATCGTGCCCTCGGATTACGTGCGCGACACGCTGACCGCGCGCGGCGTCGATCCCGCGCGGATTTTCGTGCTGCCCTATGGCGTGGATACGAACCGCTTCCGCCCCGCTTTGCGCGTGCCCGACGGCAAGTTCCGCGTGCTGTTCGTCGGCGGGTTGAGCCAGCGCAAGGGGATCAAGTATCTGCTCGAGGCCGCCAAGCGCGCCGATATTCCGGGCCTGGAACTGGTCTGCGTGGGCAAACTCGCGGGGAGCGAGTCCGCTTTCGCACCCTATGCCGGCGTGTTCCGCCACGTGCGCCACGTGCCTTTCCACGAGGTCCACGCCCTGTTCCAGACCGCCGACGTCTTCGCCTATCCCTCGCTGCACGAAGGCTCGGCCTTCGCGAGCTACGAAGCGCTCGCCTCGGGCCTGCCGGTCGTGTGCACGCCCAACACCGGCTCGGTGGTGCGCGAGGGCGTGGAAGGGTTCCTCGTTGCGCCCCGCGACGTCGATGCGCTGGTCGAGCGCTTGCGCGCGCTCCACCGCGATCCGGATTTGCGCGCGCGCATGGCCATCGCCGCGCGCGCCCGCGCCGAGGAATTCACCTGGGCGCATTACGGCGCCAGGCTATCGGCGTGGCTCGACAAGGAACTCGGGATCAGCGGCTGATTCCGCCTTCGGCGTAGTGCGCGGCGGCGCCCGGATGCAAAGTCAAGCCGAAGCTCTCGGCCGCGGCGTCGGCGCGGATCAACTTGCCGAGCGAGGGATGGCCTTCGAGCGCGCGGCGGTTATTGGGATGCCAGAACGCGCGCACCAAGCTTTGCGCGACCGCGTCGTCGGTCGCCGCGGTCGTCAGCCACAAAATGCCGACCGCCAGCGACGGGGTTTCGCCGACATTCGGGTAGGTTCCGGCGGGGATCGCGGTCGCCGACAAGAAGGGCTGCTGCGGGCGCAAGCGCGCGAGCAGCCCGTCGAGGGACAGCAGCGCCACTTCGCGCTCCTCGGCCAATTCGCGCACCAGCGAGGACGGCACCGCCGCGGTTTCGAAGAACGCGTCGAGCGTGCCGGCCTTCATCGCCTCGACCGCTTCGGACGTTTTCAGATTCTGGGCGCGGATGTCGCGCTCGGCCAGGCCGGCGGCGGCCAGGATCGCGCGCGCGTTGGTCGCGGTGCCGGATTCGCGCTCGCCCAGCGAAATCGGCTTGCCGCGCAAGCCCTGAAGCGTGGCGATTCCCGCCGCTTTGCGCACGACCACGTGCAGCGTCTCGGGATAGAGATGGGCGAGCACGCGCAAGCCCGCGAAAGGCGGCTTGCCGCGCCACAGCCCGCCGGCGGTGAAGGCGGCATGGGCGAAATCGGCTTGGGCCAAGATCGAATCGATCCGCCCGGCGGCCAGCAGATCGAGATTGGCGACCGAGCCCGCCGTGGTCTGGTTGACCGCGATCATGCCCGGTACGCCGCACGCCCCGCCGCGCGCGCAGTCGCGCGCGCCCGGCGGCGAGGACACGATCTGGCCGATCAACGTGCCGGCCTGGAACAGGCTGGATTCGGTGGGGCCGGAGGCGATGCGGAAAAACCGGGCTTCTTGGGCCGAAACGGCGCGAATCCGCAAGGCGGGGGCGGCCAGAACCACCCCCCCGAAACCCGCCAAAACCCGACGCCGGCCCAACTTCATCGTCGTGCCCGAACGCAAAACGGACGGCCCAGCCCTTCCGGGCGCCCTTATGCCCTATGTAACGGACGAATCGGGCGCCGTCATCCGACCATTTGCTTGGGCAGCCATGTCGCCAGCTCGGGCACCCAGAACAGCGCCGCCACCATCACGCACATCATCAGGAAAAACGGGAAGGCGACCTTGCCGATATAGGTGATCTGGTGCCCGGTCATGCCCTGCAGCACGAACAGGTTGAACCCGACCGGCGGGGTGATCTGGGCCATTTCCACGACGATGACGATGAAAATCCCGAACCAGATCAGATCGAATCCGGCGCGTTCGATGGTCGGCATGATGACCGCCATCGTCAGCACGACCATCGAGATACCGTCCAGGAAGCAGCCGAGCACGATGTAGAACACCATCAGTGCCGCGATCAGCGCGCCGGCCGACATGTCGAGCGAGTCGATCCACTCGGCCAAATGCCGCGGCAGGCCGGTGAACCCCATGGCCAAGGTCAGGAAGGCCGCGCCCGCCAGGATGAGGGCGATCATGCACGACAGGCGCGTGGCACCCATCAGGCTTTCCTTGAACACGGTCCAGTTCATGTCGCCCTGGACCGTGGCGACGATCAGCGCCCCGGCCACGCCCACGGCCGCCGCTTCGGTCGCCGTGGCGAGACCCGAATAGATCGAGCCCAGCACGATCACGATCAGCGCCACCGACGGGATCAGATGCCGGGCGGCGTAGATCTTCTGGAAGAACGTCAGCGACGCGTCGGCCGCGGGAATGCGGTCCCTCTCGAACCACGCCCAGATCATCACGGTGACCATGAACAGCCCGGCGAGCGTCAGGCCCGGAATGACGCCGGCGATGAAAAGCTGCGCGATCGAGGTGTTGGTCTGCACCCCGTAGACGATCATGATCAGCGACGGCGGGATCAGCAGCCCGAGCGTGCCAGAGCCCGCCAAGCTGCCGACGATCATGCCCTCGGGATAGCCGCGTTTGCGCAGCTCGGGGATCGCCATCTTGCCGATCGTGGCGCATGTCGCCGCGGACGAGCCCGAGATCGCCGCGAAGATCGTGCAGCCGATCACGTTGGTGTGGATCAGCCGCCCCGGCAGGCGCTGCATCCAGGGTGCCAGACCCTTGAACATGTCCTCCGACAGGCGGGTGCGGAACAGGATCTCGCCCATCCAGATGAACATCGGCAGCGCCGTCAGCGTCCAGGAAGAGCCCGCCCCCCAGATCGTGGTCACCATCGCCGGGCCCACGGGGCGGGAGGTGAACACCTCCATCGCGATCCAGCCCACGCCCAGCAGCGCCACGCCGATCCACACGCCCGAGCCCAAGATGACGAAGAGCAGGACGATCAACAGCCCCGCGATCCAAAGCGAATCCATGTT
>JAMNXK010000386.1 GCA_023653245.1 Tagaea sp. | reverse complement strand
CTTCTCGACGATCACGTCGAGATCCGCCTTGGAGTTCGCGATCCCGTGGATGCGCGGCCCGTAGACGATGTTCTCGTAGATCGATTTGGGGAACGGGTTCGGCTTCTGGAACACCATGCCGACGCGCGCACGCAGCTGCACCACGTCGATCTTGGGATCGTAGATGTCCTGCCCGCTCAGCAGCATCGAACCGGTCACGCGCGCCGACGCGACCGTGTCGTTCATCCGGTTCAGGCAGCGCAGGAAGGTCGACTTCCCGCAACCCGACGGCCCGATGAAGGCGGTCACCTGACGCTCGCGGATGTCGATGCCGACCTCCTTGAGCGCGTGTTTGGCGCCGTAATGCACGTTCACGCCCTTGCAGGCGAACTTGATCGGCATCGCGGTTTCCGCGCCGTTCCCGGCGGCCGGCGGCATGGTCCGGGCGGCGTCCATCTGCTTCACATCCATCGCGTTCACCATCTGCGTTCGAATCGTTTGCGCAACCAGATCGCGCCCGCGTTCATGACGAGCATGAACGCCAGCAATACCATGATCGCCGCCGAAGTCTTTTCGACGAAGCCGCGTTCCGGATTGTCGGCCCACATGAAGATCTGCACCGGCAGCACCGTCGCCGCGTCGAGCGCGCCGCCGGGAACGTCGGTGATGAAGGCGACCATGCCGATCATCAGCAAGGGCGCCGTCTCGCCCAGCGCCGAGGCCATCGTGATGATCGTGCCCGTCAGGATGCCGGGCATGGCCAGCGGCAGCACGTGATGGAAGATCATCTGCATCTTCGACGCGCCGATCCCCAGCGCCGCCTCGCGGATCGAGGGCGGCACGGCCTTGATCGCCGCACGCGCGGCGATGATGACCGTGGGCAGGCTCATCAGCGCGAGCACGAAGCCGCCGACCAGCGAGGTCGAGCGCGGCATGCCGAAGAACCCGATGAACACCGCCAGGCCGAGAAGGCCGAACACGACCGACGGCACGGCCGCCAGATTGTTGATGTTGACCTCGACGATCTCGGTGAAGCGGTTCTTGGGCGCGTATTCCTCGAGATAGACCGCCGCCATGATGCCGAGCGGGAAGGCGAGCACGAAGCAGATCGCCAGCGTGAAGATCGAGCCCATCAACCCGCCGAGCACGCCGACCATCTCCGGATCGCGGCTGTCCGCGCCGGTCAAGAAGCGCGGGTGGAAGCGCTTGTCGATCTCGCCCGCGCGCCTGAGCGCCTCGATCCACTCGACCTGGCGCGTGGCCATCCTCCCGCCGCTCGCCTCGTCGGCGCCGACATGGCCCTTGAAGTACATATCCACGTCGGAATGCGAGAGCAGCCACACCGTGCGGCGCTGTCCCAGAACCGAGGGATCGTTCACCGCCATGTCGCGCAGCTGGACTTCGGCGCCGGAGCCGAACAAGCCTTCGAGCAAACGCTGGCCGTCGCGGTCGGTGACGGACGGCCATTTACGGTCGACGGCGTCGAACAGCACGGCGCGATAGTCGCCGGCCATCAGCGCGCGCCGGTCGGTCGTGCCGGCCGGCGCCGTGTTCTCGTGCGAGAACTCGACTTCGATCTTGATGTGGGTCTGTTGGAAGGCGGTGTAGCCCTCCGACACGATCGACCACATCAGCACCGCGAGCGACAGGATGGCGGCGCCCAGCGCCGCCATGCCGAACAGCCGGAAGCGCGTCTCGGCGGCGTAACGCGCCTTCAGGCGCTTGGCCGCGGCGTCGTCGGTGTGAAGGCTGGGCGCGATGCGCCCGCCGGGGTGGGTCGCGTCACTCATATTGTTCCCGATAACGTTGGACGACCTTGATGGCCACGAGGTTGAGCGCGAGCGTGACGACGAACAGCACGAAGCCGAGCGCGAAGGCCGCGAGCGTCTTGGGGCTGTCGAACTCCGCCTCGCCGGTGAGCAGGGCGGAGATGTTGACCGTGACCGTCGTCACCGATTCGAACGGATTGAGCGTGGTGTTGGCGGCGATGCCCGCGGCCATCACCACGATCATCGTTTCGCCCAGCGCCTTGGAGAAGGCCAGAATGACCGAGGCCATGATGCCCGGCAACGCCGCCGGCATCAGCACCCGCATCGTGGTTTCCGATTTGGTGGCGCCCAGCGCGTAGGACCCGTCGCGCATCGCCTGCGGCACGGCGTTGATGACGTCGTCGGACAGCGAGGAAATGAACGGGATCAGCATGATGCCCATCACGATGCCCGCGGCGAGCGCGCTCTGTGCCGCGATGTCGAGGCCGACCGCGGCCCCCATGTCGCGGATCGCCGGCGCCACCGTCAGCGCCGCGAAGAAGCCGAACACCACTGTGGGGATGCCGGCCAGCACTTCCAGGATCGGCTTGCCCCAGGCGCGCACGTTGGCGGGCGCGTACTCGGTCATGTAGATCGCGGTCATGAGGCCGATCGGCACGGCCGTGAGCATCGCGATCGAGGCGATCAGCATCGTGCCCACGAACAGCGGCACGGCGCCGAACGAGCCCGACGCGCCGACTTGATCGGGGCGGATCGCCAGCATCGGCGACCAGGCGGTGCTGAACAGGAACTCGACCGGCGAGACCTGCAGGAAAAACGCGACCGTCTCGAACACCAGCGACAGCACGATCCCGATCGTGGTCATGACCGCGACGATCGAGGCGATCATGAAGAAAATTTCCAGCGTGCGCTCGACCGAGTTGCGCGCGCGCATCTCCGGCGCCACGCGGGCCCGCGCATAGGCCAGGCCCGCGACGCCGACGGCCAGCGCCGCGACCCAGAGCGACGCCTGGGCGATCATCGACAGCCACTTGTAGTGTTCGACCGCCTTGAGGATGTCGCCCGACGAGTCGGCGGTCGTCTTGACGCCTGCGGCGATATTGCGCACTTCGGACAGCGTCAGACCCAAATTTCCGGTGCGCATCGACTCGGGCAGGCTGCGCACGACCAGCAGCTCCACCACCGGTCCTTCGAGCGCGATCCAGAGCACGTAGAGCAGAAGCGCCGGGATCCCGCACCACAACAGCACGTACCAGCCGTAGAACGACGGCAGCGAGTGCAGCGGCTCGGCGGCGCGTCCGGCGACGTTCACCGCCGCCGCGCGGCCCATATAGTAGCCGGCCACCGACAGCAGGATCAGAACGAAGAAGAGCAAGGAAACAGACATCGAACCCCCGCGAAAAGCGACGGCGGAGCGGATCCCGCGAAGGACCCGCCCCGCCGGTAACGGCTTACATCAGGTTCAGGTTGGTGAGCGCCTGAACGGTCGCGCGCTGAGCTTCGCGATCCGCCTGCGGGAGCGTGATCAGACCGCGCGAGGCGAGATAGCCACGCTGGCCGACCGCGCGCTCCGAAGCGTACTCGGCGACGAACTCGCGCAAGCCCGGGATCACGCCGACATGCGCCTTCTTGAGGTAGATGTACATCGAACGCGCGACCGGGTAACGGCCGGCGGCGATGTTCTCGAACGTCGGCGCGACGCCGTCGACGGTCTTGGCTTCGATGCGGTCGCGGTTCTGGTCGAGGAACGAGTAGCCGAAGATGCCGAACGCGCCCGGCGCGCCGGTCGTCAGGCGTTGGACGATCAGGTTGTCGTTCTCGCCCGCTTCGATGAACTTGCCGTCTTCGCGGATTTGCTGGCAGCGGCGGTTGCGCTCGGCGGCGTCGGTCAGCGCGCGGATCTCCGCGACGGTCGAGCAACCGCCCACGAGGACCAG
>JAMNXK010000385.1 GCA_023653245.1 Tagaea sp. | reverse complement strand
GGCCGCAAGCCCGGCGGCGGGACGGTGCGCAAGATCCTGTGCACCGCCGAGCCGCTGTCGGCCGCCAAGCGCGCCAAGATCGCCGCCGCCTTCGGCGCCGAGGTTTACGACGCATTCGGCATGACCGAAGTGACCATGATGGGGGCCGAAGATTCCGCGCGGAACGGCTTTCGCATCTGGACCGACCTCGTGGATATCGAGGTCCTGGATCCCGTCACCCACGCGCCCGTGCCGCCCGGCGGCGAAGGCGTGCTGGTCGTCACGCCGCTTTTCACCAACGAGGCCACGCCCTTCCTGCGCTGGAACACCGGCGACGTGGTGCGCTGGTGGCCGGGCGAGGATGGCGGCGCCTCGCAATTCGACGTGTTCGCGCGCGTGGCGCACGCCCATCGCACGCTCGGCTTCTTCAAGGTGCGCGGGATCAACCTCAACCACGCCGAGTTCGAGGATTTCATGTTCGCCGAACCGCGCGTGCGCGATTTCCGCGTCGAGGCGCAGGCGCGCGAGGGCACCGACGTCTTGCGCGTCGAGGTCGAGTTCGCGCGCGGGTGCGACGGGACGGCCGCCGCCGCCGATCTCGCCGCCGCGATCAAGAAGACCTTCGAACAGACCCCCGATATCGCCGTCCTGCCGGCCGGAACCCTCGCCAAGGCGTTCGAAGCCGCCGTCAAAGCCCCCCGCTTCGCCGATAAACGTTGACCGCGAAACCCCAACACCGCCACTCTTCGCGCAATCCAAACAGGGAGCCAGAAAAATGAAACGCAGAACCCTTCTCGCCGGCCTCGCCGGCGCCTCCGCCCTGCCGATGCTCGGCGCGCCCTCGATCGCCCAAGCGGCCGGCGTCAAGATCGGCCTCATCACGACCCAATCCGGCCCGAACGCCGGCGTGGGCCGCGAACTCGTCGACGGCTTCAATCTCGGCCTGCGCCATTCCGGCGGCCGTCTCGGCGGTGCGGCGACCGAGTTGGTCGTCGGCGACGACCAGTTCCGCCCGGACGCCGGCAAGGCGATGGCCGAGCGCATGGTCCAGCGCGACCGCGTGGACATCGTCACGGGCATCGCGTTCTCCAACATCTTGCTGGCGCTGTCCGACACCGTGCTGCGCGACCGCCGCGGCGTGTTCCTGATCAACTCCAACGCCGGGCCGTCGGAACTGGCGGGCCGAGACTGCCACCCGAACTTCTTCTCGGTCTCCTGGCAGAACGACAATACCCACGAGGCGATGGGCCAGCACATGACCAATGCCGGCATCCGCCGCGCTTACATCATGGCGCCCAACTATCCGGCGGGCCGCGACGCGCTGACCGGCTTCAAGCGCTTCTTCAAGGGCGAGGTCGTCGCCGAGGTCTACACGCAGCTCGGTCAGACCGACTACGCGGCCGAACTCGCGACTTTGCGCGCCGCCCGTCCCGACGCGACCTACATCTTCATGCCCGGCGGCATGGGCGTCGCTTACATCCGCCAATACGCGGGTCTCGGCCTCATGCAGTCGATCCCGCTTTTCGCGCCGTCGTTCTCGGCCGACCAGACCATCCTGCCCGGCGTCGGCGAAGCGGCGATCGGCATGTTCGCCTCGACCTTCTGGTCGGAGAGCCTGGGCAATCCGCAGAACGAGCGCTTCGTGCGCGACTTCGAAGCGGCCTACAACCGCATACCGAGCCCCTACGCCGCGCAGAGCTACGACACCGCGATCCTGATCGATTCGGCGCTCAAGGCCACCGGCGGCTCGATGGCCAACAAGGACGCGTTCCGCAACGCCGTGCGCGCGGCGAATTTCAACTCGGTGCGCGGGCCGTTCAAGTTCAACGCCAATCACTTCCCGATCCAGAACTACTATTTGACCCAGATCGGGCGCGACGAGCGCGGCCGCCTGATCGGCCAGATGCGCGGGATCATCTTCTCCGGCCATGGCGACGCCTACGCAGCACAGTGCCGCATGCGCAACGCCTGACGACCCGGGCCCCCGCTTCCGCGCGGGGGCCCTCTTTCTTTCCGGCATGACCGCGCTTCTTTTCCTCGAGCAGACCCTCAACGGGCTGCAGCTGGGCGTGACCTTGTTCCTGATGGCGGCGGGCCTGACGCTCGTCTTCGGCATCATGAACATGGTCAATCTCGCGCATGGCTCGCTCTACATGATGGGCGCCTTCTTCGCCGCGACCTTCGTGTCGTGGACGGGCTCGTTCGCCCTCGCCCTGCCCTTGGCGGTGCTCGCGACCTTCGCGCTTGGCCTGCTGGTCGAGAGCGTGGCGCTGCGCACGCTCTACGATCGCGACCATCTCGACCAGGTGCTCGCGACGTTCGGCCTCATCCTGTTCTTCAACGAGCTGGTGAAGATCGTCTGGGGCCCGGTCGCGATCTTCATGGACGTGCCCAAATTCCTGTCGGGCCGCGTCGAGATCATCCCGGGCGCGCCCTACCCCGTCTACCGCCTGGCCGTGCTCGGCGTGGGCCTGGCGGTCGGCGCCGGGCTGTGGTGGCTGATCGCGCGCACGCGCACGGGCATGCTGATCCGTGCGGGCGCTTCGAACCGCGAGATGGTCGGCGCGCTCGGCGTCGACATCAAGCGCCTCTACATGCTGGTCTTCGGCCTGGGGGCCGCGCTCGCCGCGTTGGCGGGCGCCATGGCCGGGCCGCTTTACGTAGTCGAGATCGGCATGGGCGATTCGATGCTGATCAAGACCTTCGTGGTGATCGTGATCGGCGGCATCGGGTCCATCCGGGGTGCCTTCGTGGCGGCCGTGATCGTCGGCACTGTCGACACGTTCGGGCGCGTGCTGCCCGCGCAATTCGGATTGCCCGCCGCCTTGGCCGAGATGGCGATCTACATCCTGATGGCCGCGGTGCTGTTCTGGAAACCCGCCGGGCTGTTCGGAGGGCGCGCATGAGCGGCCTCGACCGGCGAACTTGGTTCGTGATCGCGCTGCTGGCCGCGTTGGCCGTGCTGCCTTTCGTCGCCAACGCCACGGGCAACGAGTTCTATGTCGGCCAATTCCGGCGCATCCTGATTTTCGCCATCGCGGCCGTCAGCCTGGACCTCATCCTCGGCTATGGCGGCATGGTGAGCCTCGGCCACGCGGCGTTCTTCGGCGTCGGCGCCTATGTAGTGGCGATCTTGAACTGGCACGCCGACCGCGAGGTGCCGCTGTTCGGGATGATGCTCGGCACGCACGACGTGCTGGTCACCTGGACCGCCGCGGTGCTGGTCTCGGCGTTCTTGGCGCTGCTGATCGGCCTCATCAGCCTGCGCACGACCGGCATTTTCTTCATCATGATCACGCTGGCGTTCGCGCAGATGGTCTATTTCTTCTTCGTGTCTTTGCGCGCCTATGGCGGCGACGACGGTCTGCGCTTTCCCGGCGACACGATCGTGCTGGGCGTCGTCGATACCGAGAACGACGTCGCGTTCTACTATCTGGTCTTCGCCATCCTTTGCGCGACGCTCTATCTGTGCCGGCGCTTGGTGAATTCGCGCTTCGGCCTGGTGATCCAAGGCTGCCGCGAGAACGAGCGGCGCATGCGCGCGCTCGGTTTCCCGACCTATCGATACAAGCTCGCGGCCTTCACGATCGCGGGCGGCATCGCGGGCCTCGCCGGCGCCCTTTTCGCCGCGCACGAGAGCTATATCAGCCCGTCGATCATGCATTGGACCCGCTCGGGCGACCTGATCGTGATGGTCGTGCTGGGCGGCATGG
>JAMNXK010000384.1 GCA_023653245.1 Tagaea sp. | reverse complement strand
GCCGCCGCCGGCACCGCCCAGGCCCGTGCCGCAAGCCGTGCCGGCACCGCCCGCACCCGCGCCGCGCCCCCAGCAACAGAATTTCGATCTCGACAACGTGCTGCGCGATCTCACGCGCCCGCGCCCGCAGCCCCCGCAACCGCAGCAGCAGCAAGCGCAAGCCGCACCCGCCGCACAGCCGCAAGCCGCTTCGCGCTCGAACGCGCCCAGCAATCCGAACATCCCGCTGTCGATGACCGAGATGGACGCGATCCGTCAGAAGGTCTCGCAGTTCTGGAACATCGATCCGGGCGCGCGCGGGGTGGAGAGCTTCGCGGTCGAATTGCGCGTCTGGGCCGATCGCGACGGCACGGTGCGCGACGTGCGCGTGGTCGCCGTGCAAGGCGAGGCGGGCGGTTTCCGCGACGCCTTCGCCGACGGCGCGCGCCGCGCCATCTTGCGCGCCTCGCCCTTGCCCATGCCCGCCGACAAGGTCGCGCAATTGACCGACGGCAACCTGATCCTGGCGTTCAGCGCCCGCGATATGCTGGGTGCGAGACGCTGACCGCGAATCCCGCTAGAGAGTCGTTCCCATGATCCGATCCCTCCCGACCCTGAAACGCCGCTCCCTGATCGCCGGCGCCGCCGCCGCCTTCGCCCTGCCGGGCGTGGCGCGCGCGCAAGTGCGCATCGACATCACGCGCGGCCGCGTCGATCCCTTGCCCACGGCGGTCTCGCCCTTCTTCGGCGAAGGCGCCGACGCGAATACCGGGCGCGAGATCGCCCAGGTGATCGCGGGCAATCTCGAACGCTCGGGACTGTTCCGGCCGATCGACGCGCGCGCCTACACCAACACGCCCGCGCAATTGCGCGCCGCCGCCCCGCAATTCGGCACGTGGCGCCAGATCAATTCGGCGATCCTGATCCACGGCAATGTCGAGGCCCAGCGCGACGGCCGTCTGCGCGTCGAGTTCCGCCTGTGGGACGTGTTCGCCGAAGCGCAAATGGAGGGGCGCGTCTACACCACCGTGCCCGCCAATTGGCGGCGCATCGCGCACATCATTTCGGACGCGGTCTACAAGCGCGTGACCGGCGAAGACGGCTATTTCGACACGCGCGTCGTCTACGTGTCGGAATCCGGGCCGGCGCAGCGGCGCGTCAAGCGCCTGGCGCTTATGGATCAGGACGGCGCCAATCACCGCTTCCTGACCGACGGGCGCGAATTGGTGCTCACGCCGCGCTTCTCGCCCACGGCGCAGGAGATCACGTATCTCGCTTACGTCCAGGCCGGCAACAACCCCAACGTGCTGCGCCCGCGCGTCTATCTCTACAACATCGACACCGGCCAGCGCGAAGTGGTCGGCGACTTTCCCGGCATGACCTTCGCGCCGAGATTTTCGCCCGACGGCAACCGCGTGATCATGTCGATGGCGCAAGGCGGCAACACCGACATCCACGCGATGGATCTGCGCACGCGCCAGCAGCAACGCGTGACCAACCATCCGTCGATCAACACCTCGCCGTCCTTCGCGCCCGACGGGCGCGCGATCGTGTTCAACTCCGATCGCGGCGGCACGCAGCAGCTCTACACGATGACCGCCGGCGGCGAGAACGTGCAGCGCATCTCCTTCGGCACCGGGCGCTATTCGACGCCGGTGTGGAGTCCGCGCGGCGATCTGATCGCCTTCACCAAACAGACCGAAGGCGAATTCTTCATCGGCGTGATGCGTCCCGACGGGCAGGGCGAACGGCTGCTCACGCGCGCCTTCCTGGTCGAAGGCCCGACTTGGGCGCCCAATGGGCGGGTCTTGATGTATTTTCGCCAAGGTGCGTCGGATGCGCGCGGCCAAGGCGGCAATCCCAGGCTCTACAGCATTGATTTGACAGGGTATAACGAGCGCGAAATCCTCACCCCGGCGGACGGCTCGGATCCCGCCTGGTCGCCGCTATTGCCTTGATCGGGCTTGATTCGTCACATTTCGCCGCCTATAGTCCCCGCGATTTTGACGAGGCGGGTGGCATCGCATCCGGTGCGGCCCGTTTTTTCCGTCGTTTCCGCGAGGTCACGACGGGCGACGCGAGGGGGATGGGCCTCCTCGTTCGGGAGAATTCCGCGATGTGTGACTTGCCTGCAATAGGCACCGGCCACACTTCGCGGTAAGGTCCAAGAAGAGAAGAAAGAGGAGTTTCCTTCGATGCGCTTCAAGCTTTTGAGCACGCTCGCCGCCGTCGCCCTGTTGGGCGCTTGCGCCGCCGATCCGGCCCCGACCGCCACGACCGGCGGTGGCGGTGGAGCTCCGGCTCCGGCCGCGGCTCCCGCCGCGACGGCGCCTGCCGCCCCCGGCATCCGCCCGGGTTCGCAGGAAGATCTGGTCCAGAACGTGGGCGACCGCGTGTTCTACGACTACGACAGGTCGGAACTGCGCCCCGAAGCGCGCCGCACGGTCGAGCGCTGGGCCGCTTGGATGCGCCAGCACGCCAACGTGACCATCACCATCGAAGGTCATGCCGACGAGCGCGGCACGCGCGAATACAACATCGCGCTGGGCGAGCGCCGTGCGACGGCCGCGCGCAACTTCCTGGTCTCGCAGGGCATCGACGCCCGCCGCGTGGCCACGATCTCCTACGGCAAGGAGCGTCCCGCCGTCCTCGGCTCGAACGAGGGCGCGTGGCGCCAGAACCGCCGCGGCGTGGCGGTCGTCAACTAAGCCTTCCGGCTTCGTCGAACGGAACGACGCCCGCCGGATTCTCCGGCGGGCGTTTTTCGTTGGGTGGAACCCATGCGCCGTTTCCTCGCCGTTTTCCTGCTGCTGACCCTCGCCGCGTGCGCGCCCCAACAGGCCGCCGCGCCCCACGGCAATTCGGGCGCGCGCGACGGCATCGCGGCGGTCACGGTTTTTTTCGACACCGGCTCGGACGAGCTGTCGCTGGTCGCCTCGGCGGCGCTGGAGCGCGCGGCCGAACGCCTGCGCGCCGAGCCCGCCTTGCGCGGCCGCATCGAGGGCTACGCCGATTCGCGCGGCAACGCGGCCGACAATATCGTGTTGTCCAACCGCCGCGCCCAAGCGGTGCGCGACTTCCTGACCGCGCGCGGCGTGGCCGCCGGCCGCTTGGCGCTGGTCGCGATGGGCGAGGCGGGCGGCGGGGCAACCGCCGAAGCCTTCGAACGGCGCGTCGTGCTGCGCCTGGAATAGCGCCGCCGCAATTTTTCCCCGATTTCGCCGTGTCGCCGCCGTGAAACCCTTTCAGGGTTGCGCGCGTCCCGATTCGCGCGCCACAAGCGCGGCATCGGCCGAGACCGAAGGGAGTCCCAAAGATCATGCGCGTGAAAATCCTCGCCGCGGCGGCGGCGCTCGTTCTTCTTGCCGCTTGCGAATCCGGCACCAACAACACCGGCGGCGTGTCCGGCACGGGCGGCGCGCCGGTGCTCGCCAATCCGCCGGGCGGCAGTGCCGGCCAGGGCGGCGTCAACCAAGGCACGCTCGGCGGGCGCGGCGGCGCGGCCGCAGGCAGCCAGGAAGATCTCCAGCAGCGCGTCGGCGATCGGATTTTCTTCGCCTCCGACCGCTCGGACCTGACACCCGAAGGCCGCCGCACGGTCGAAGGCTGGGCCGGCTGGCTGCGCCAGAACCCCGGCGTGAGTGCGACGATCGAAGGCCATGCCGACGAGCGCGGCACGCGCGAGTACAACTTGGCGCTGGGCGAACGCCGGGCGGCGGCGGC
>JAMNXK010000383.1 GCA_023653245.1 Tagaea sp. | reverse complement strand
CCGCGCGAATTCGTCCATGCCCTTGTCGAAATCGACCCAGTGGAACGACGACGCCATCGTGACCAGCGACGCGCCGGAATCCGGCAATCCCGTGGCCTCGCCCGAGCCTTCGCGCCAGACGATGGCGCCGTTCTCGGGATGGGCCGCACCTTGCCCGCGCATGTCGGCGTTGGGTTCGACGGCCGTGACTTTGGCGAAGCCCGCGGACGCGAGCATGCGCGTCCAAATTCCGGTGCCCGCGCCGACATCGACCGCCGCGGCCGCGCGCGGTGGCGACGGAAGCAAGCCGATCAGTGCCGCCAGCACGCCGGGCGCGTAGCCTTGGCGATAGCGCGTGTAGTTCTCCGCAAGCCCCGTGAAGTCGCCCAGCTTCATGCCGCTTCTCCGCTCGTCACCGTGATCGCCGCCGCCGCGCGGGAATCCGCGTAACCCCGCCACAACGCGCGCCGGATGCCCGCATAGCGGCGTAGCCACGCGCGTCCGATCGGCTCGTCGGAGCTTTCCGGCGCCGCGAACTCCGCCCGGAAAGGTACCAGGGCCGCGACCCGAAACACGAGCGAAACCAGGAATTCGGGCCAGCGCGCGAAGGGCTCGGCGTCGGGATAACGCCAGGCGATCAGCTTGGGCAGCGCCGCCAATCGGATCGCCAGCCTTTCGATCGCGTGGGTGCTTTCGCCGACGCCGCGCGCGGGCAGCGCCGGATCGAACCCGGATAGTCTCGGGCTCTCGGCGCGATTCCACCATTGCAGCCCATTGAAGGTCGAGCGCAACAGCGCCTCGTCCCAAGCGAGGTCCGCGAACGCGCAGATCGCTTCGAGCGTGTCGCGCGGCCGCTCGTGCAGCGCCTCCAGCCGGAACGCCTTGGCGCGCGCGCCGATCTCCGGCAGATAGGCGCGATCGCCGTAGCCCGGGGAATCGGTGAGCCACGCCCGATCCGACAGGACTTGGACCAGCGCGCGCGCCACCGCCGGAAACGCCCGCTCGAGCGACAACGTGCGGGCGTGCCGCACGATCGACGACGTCGAAGAGACCGGATGGCGGACCATGTGGAGATACAGCGCGCCGGGAAAGTCCGCCTCGATCGCCTCGGCCCTGAACAACGGGCCGCCATGGATCGGAAACACGAGCACGGCGCGCGGGCGAACCGTCCGTCCAAGGGTCAGCGCGTGCGCGATATAGACCGAACACAGAAACCGCCGTCGCGTCGCCATGCCGTCGCACGCCATCAGCGACGCGAAATGCGCGAGAAACGCCGTACGATCGACCGCGCAGCTCGATCCGCGCGAGGGGCCGAGCTTGTCCGTCCCCCAATCGACCCATTGCCAATGGTCCGGCACGAAAAGCGGCTCGAGATAGGCGATCAAGCGCGCCATCCGTTCGGGTCCGGCAAGCGCCTCGCACCGGCCCCACTCCTCCGGAAAGTCCCGCAACATCAGGCCCGGTAGGGACAGGGTTCGCGGATGGAAATCCAGGAGGGACTGGACGAACAAGGTTCCCGACGACGCGTAGTTCTGTACGCACAGAACGCGAAATTCGTCGCTCCTGGCGACCAAATCGCCGTAGAACGCCCGTGGATCCTTCACGCCAATCCCCGCGCGCGCGCGAAGGCGAGAACGCGCGCGACCGCATCGGGCGGCGTCACGTCGGCGCCGAAAACGAGATCCGGCGTCTCGGGCGTCTCGGCCGCGGAATCGAGGCCGGCCATCGCGCCGTCGCCTTGCGCGTAGAGCCCCTTGGGGTCGCGGCGCGCGCGCTCGTCGAGCGGCACGTCGAGATATATCTCCACATAAGCGGAATTGCTCGCGCGGTTCCAATCGCGCACCGCGCGGAACATGGAAATCGTCGCGCACACGGCGTCCGCCCCTTGCGCGGCCAAGGCATGGGCGAGCCGCGCATAGACTTGCGCCAGTTCCGACCGGGAAGCCGGATCGAAGCCGCTTGCCTCGCGCCCCAGGATCGCGCGCAACTCGTCGCCGTCGAGCAACAAGGCGAAGCGTCCGCGCGCGCGCAATTCCGTCACGACCGCGCGCGCGAGCGTGGTTTTTCCGGCCCCCGAAAGGCCGGTGATCCAATAGACGGTGCCGGAAGACGCGGACATCGATGGCGCCAGAATAAAGGGATTCGCGAAGCCCGCGCCATGCACTACACTGGCGCCATGCCGCTGACCGGATTGTTCCACATCGCGATCAAAACGGCCGATCTGGCCGCCACCAAGCGCTTCTATTGCGAGGTGATGGGGCTGCTCGAAGTGCCGCGTCCGCCCTTCGGCTTTCCGGGCGCCTGGCTCGCTTTGCCGATGCCGGGGGGTAGTGCGATCATTCACGTCTATGCGGGCGACGCCGCCAAGGACGGGTCGGGCCACGTGCCCGTCGGCACGAGTGCCATCGATCACGTGTCGATCACCGCGAGCGGCTATCACGAATTCCGCGCGCGGTTCGAACGCTACGGCCTGCCCTATCGCGAGTTCTTGGTTCCGGGCCGGACGCTGTGGCAGCTTTTCGTCTACGACCCGTCGGGCGTGCAGCTCGAACTGACCTTCGAAGGCCAAGCCGAAACCGGCCGCCCGCCCGACATGGCGAGCGCGCGCGCCAATGCCGCCGGCAAGAGCTTCTTCGATCCCGCGATCTATGCCGGATTCGCCGAAAAAGAGATTCCCTAACGTCGCCGTAAGCCTCTATGAAGGCTTCGTTTTTCGGCATTGCTCCGGCAATCGGCGAAAATTTTAGGGAACCTTTAACGTTAACGCGATAGGTTATCCACAGCCTACCCGTACCCCGATGTCGCGCGCCGCGCGCCATGGGGAGGAGTCCGTTTGACGTGAACGCAGCACCGACCCCGTCCGAGAACGATCCGGCCGCCCAGCACCGGCGGGGCACGCTCGCGTCCTGTTTTCCGGCCTTGGCCAAGCATTTCGACTTGTCCGAAGTGGCCGCGACGCTGGTCCAGCCCGCCGACACGCCCGCCGCCTTCGTCGAGGCGTGCGCCAAGATCGGCCTCGACGCCGAAGCGCGCACGATGATGCTCGAGGCGATCCCGCGCCAGCCGCTGCCGGCCGTCGTGTTCCTCAAGAACGGCGAAGCGGCGATCGCCGCCGACGCCAAGCCCGAAGCCTTGCGCCTTTACTGGCCCGACGAGGACCGCTTCGAGTGGTTCACGACCGACGAGCTGGGCAAGTTCTACGCCGGCGCCTGCGTCTTCGCCAAGCTGCGCGTCCGCGAAGGCCAGGAAGACATCGCCGAGAAGGCCGCCCCGCCGCGCGGCAAGCGCTGGTTCTGGCAGGCGCTGTTCCTCGCCTGGCCGACCTATATCCATGTCGTGCTCGCTTCGGTCGTGATCAACCTGCTCGCGACCGTGGCACCGATGTATTCGATGAACGTCTACGACCGCGTCGTGCCCAATGGCGCCATCGAGACTCTGTTCGTGCTCTCGACCGGCGTGCTGCTGGTCTATCTGTTCGATTTCGCCATGCGCATGCTGCGCGGCTATTTCGTCGATCACGCGGGCAAGAACATCGACGCGCTGCTGGCCAGCCGCATCTTCGACCAAGTCCTGCGCATCCGGCTCGAATCCCGGCCGCCGACGGCCGGCGGCTTCGCCAACAATCTGCGCGAGTTCGAGACGCTGCGCGAGTTCTTCTCCTCCGCCACGGTCAACACGCGGGTCGATCTGCCCTTTACGCTCCTGTTCCTGGCGCTGGTGTGGTG
>JAMNXK010000382.1 GCA_023653245.1 Tagaea sp. | reverse complement strand
GTGACGCTCGAGCACATGTACGCCGACAATTGCGCCATGCAGCTCGTCCGCCGGCCCAAGCAATTCGACGTGATCGTCACCGACAATCTGTTCGGGGACATTCTTTCGGACTGCGCGGCGATGCTCACCGGCTCGCTCGGCATGCTGCCCTCGGCCTCGTTGGGCGCGCCCGACGCGACCGGGCGGCGCAAGGCGCTGTACGAGCCCGTGCACGGTTCCGCGCCCGACATCGCGGGCCAGGACAAATGCAACCCGCTCGCTTCGCTGCTCAGCTTCGCGATGATGCTGCGTTACTCGTTCGATCTGGCCGACGACGCGGATTTGGTCGAGCAAGCCGCCAAGAACGTGCTCGCCACGGGCATCCGCACGGGCGACATCGCCGAGCCGGGTGCGACGATCGTCTCGACCACCCAAATGGGCGACGCGCTGCTGAAGGAACTCGACAAACTCGCGGCGTGAGCAGGGGCGATCAGACTATTGTATTGTGACTTTGGCGGAAAAACGTTAAAGTCATATCCTAATGATCAGAATCGTCGAGATCGAGAACTTCGGCTCTGTTTGTGACCGGCAGGTCATCGACATGAGCGTCGCGGCGAATGCGCCAAATCTGGGGGATCGGTTCGCAAGCAGTCCGGATGCGCCGAAATTGCGGCTGCCGAAGGTGGTCGCGTTCTTTGGCGCAAACGCTTCGGGGAAAACGACCGTCTTGCGGGCGGTATCGTTCGTCCCGCATTTTATCCGGGATTCTGTCCGCTACGAGCCGAACCAACCCATCCTCGCTACTGGCTTCGCGGGGGCCGGACGACGCGGCGCCCCCATTCGAATTGCGATGACCTTTTTCGCGGAGGTGGACGCTGGCGCGCGGCCGCAAGCTCCCATCCAGTTCGCATATGAAGTCGCGTTGTCGGCCGATGCGCGATCTGTCGTCCGCGAATCCTTGAAGTATTGGCCGTTCCAGCGGAGCCGGTTGCTATTCGAGCGGAACGGAGCGGACGTCGTCGTCGGCGACGATTTTGGAATTTCCGCGGGCGATCCCGTGATCGGGAAAGTCCGAGAAAACGCCAGCTTGATTTCCGTGCTCTCGCAATTCAACCATCGTTTCTCGATGGCGTTGCATGGCGTCGCGGGTCGCGTATCAAGCAACGTGGGATTCTTCGGCAAACAAGATGGCGACGTAGCCAGAGCGACGAGGTTGGCCACGTATCGGGCGGACGCGGGATTGATCGACGCTTTGGGTTCGGCGATACGCGGAATCGACGTGGGCGTAAGTTCCGTGGAGGTTTCGCCCGAGAGCGATCCGGAAGGGTTGCGATTCAAGCACGATGGGCTTGACGTCGCGATCCCATATAGATTGGAATCCGAAGGAACAAAAAGATTCGTGAACGTCTATCCGCAGCTCCACTACGCCCTGAAGGGCGGCGGCGTTTGCATCGTCGACGAGCTCGACGCAGACATTCATCCCGTGCTTCTTCCCGAATTGATTCGCTGGTTCCAGTCTCCCGAAAGGAATCCGCGCGCGACGCAGCTTTTCGTCGCTTGTCACAATGTGGCCTTGATGGACTACTTGGTGAAAGAGGAGATCTGGTTCACCGAGAAGAGCGCCGATGGAAAGACGTCCGTCTTCCGTTTGTCCGATATCGAGGGGGTTCGACGGGACGCGAACATTCAGGCGAAGTATCTGCAGGGGGTCTTCGGCGCCGTCCCGAGGCTGGCTTGACTCGAATTCGCCGGAAGAGAAGTCTGGCCGTTCTCGGCGTTTGCGAGGGGCGCAGCGAAGAGACCTACTTTCGCGCCATAGGGCGACTTATTCGGGAGGCGATATTCGAGGCGCCGCCAAGCATCAAGACCCATGTCGTTGGCGGAGGGTCGGCGGCGGTCGTCGTCGAAGAAGCGGTCAGGGCCTGGCAACGCGCACGTCGAATCGGCGCGCCATTCGACTTTGGGTGCATTCTTGTGGATCGCGCTGTTTCCTCGGACGAAGAGAGGAGGCTAACCGCAGCGATGGCGCGGCTGTCTGGACTGCCCTTCGAGGTCGTCTTGCAACCAGGCAGTCACGAGGCCTTCTTGTTGCATCACTTCCCTGACGACGGGCGCGTGAGGGAGATAACGACGTTGATGCCCGGATATCGCAAAGGCTGCGATGCGAACCTTTACGCACGCCATATCGGACGCGAACAATACGCGCTCGCACAGGCCAGATATCCCGCACTCGCTGCTTTCTTCGTTCGATGCGGGTTCGTGCCAAGCGACGATTCGGCATGAAAAATGGCGGGATCCGAAGCCCCCCCGCGCGGGCTCACGCGTGGGTCGGCGCCGCGTCGTCTTCGTGGTCGCCGCCGAAGCTCGGCACGTAGCTCCACACCCAGGCGGGCGGGAAGTTCATCATCGCGATGCCCTTGCGCTTGCCGGTCAGGCCGAGCGGCTTTTCCTTGATCGGCGAGGCGAGGGAATAGGTGTATTGCAGGATCTCCCCGCCCGGCACCATCACGTCGAACGCGGCTTGCGTCAGGCCTTTTTGCAGCTCGAGGGGCAGCGGCAGCATCGGAATGCCCGAGATCACCGTCGCGACCTTGCCGACCCATTGCGGCGGCAGCAGCTCCTTGAGCTTGGTCGCGTCGCCATGGATCACGTTCACGTTCGGGAATTCGCGGCGCAGATAGGCGCACAGATCGCCGTCGATCTCGACCACGAACAGCCGCTCGGTGGGAATGCCGCCGGCGAGCAGCGCCTTGGTGACCGGGCCGGTGCCCGGTCCGAGTTCGACCACGCATTGATCGGGCCCGAGACGGACCTGCTTGGTGACCAGCCGGGCGAGCGCCGGCGAGGACGGAATGACGGCGCCGACCTTCATCGGATTGGCGAGCCAGCGGCGGAAGAAGAACAGCCCTTCCGGCTGCTCGCGGCGATCGACGGTCATGGGTCCCAAGCCTCCCGGGCGGCGGAGTCGGTTCGTTGCGGATCGGTGACGGACGACGCCCCGACACCGATATATGCCTCCAATCCCTAGGATTCTAGGGGGTATCGATGTGTTAATTTTTTGTGACGGTCAGCGGCAAACCCAGGATGCGGGACGCGCCGGTCCGGATCGGGTATTTGGAGCGTCTTCCAGAAGCGAGGAACGAGCGGTATGGCGAAAGCGTTTGCGGTAATCGGCGCATCGGGGACGGTCGGCCGGGAAGTTTTGCAGGCGCTGGCGGAAGCCGGCGTGACGGCGGCGGAGGTGGCGGCTTTGGCCTCGGAGCGCTCGGCGGGTACCGGGCTGACCTTCGGCGAGGACGAAGAGATCGTCACGCAAGACATCGCCGCGCACGATTTCGCGGCGACGAAAGTGTCGATCTTCTGCGCGGCCGGTGCCGTCGCCGCCGTGCACGTGCCGCGCGCCGCGCGCGCCGGCGGCTGGGCGCTCGACGCGTCGGCGCATAGCCGGCTCGATCCGGCCGTGCCGTTGATCGTGCCCGGCGTGAACGACACCGCCGAGATCCTGGACGCCGCTTCCAAGCGCGTGGTGGCGTTTCCGAGCGCGTGCGTGGCCATGCTCGCGCGCGCGTTGAAGCCCTTGCACGACGCGGCCATCTGCAAGCGCGCGGTCGTGTCCACCTACCAATGCGTGTCGGAAGCCGGCAAGGACGCGATGGACGAGCTGTTCGGCCAGACGCGCAACGTCTACGTCAACATGCCGCTGGAGCGCGTCAACTTCGTCAAGCAG
>JAMNXK010000381.1 GCA_023653245.1 Tagaea sp. | reverse complement strand
CTACCATTCGCGCTGGCGGCATTTCGACGTCGGCGGCGTCGATCGCTGGGGCAAGCTCGCCGCGACGATTCCCGAGAAACTCGAGCGAAGCCGCGTCGGCGTCGATCTCGCCGTGACCTCGGTGTTGCTCGACGCGGGCTCGGGCCCGGACTGGAAATACGCGACGCAAGACGGCGTTTTCGCGCGTTCGGAAGGCCTCGCCGTGGCGAGTTTCGATCTGTTCGCGTCGGGCGCGCTCGCGGGCGATTCCGAAACGCTCGCGCGCTTCACCGCCCAAGCGCTGGAGAAGGGGTTCCAGGTCGGGCCCGGCAATCCGCTGGCGGGCGCCGACGGGCGCGCGGCGTTGCTGCGCCGTTTGGGCGAGACGATCGCCACGCGCCGCGACATTTTCGGGCCGAAGCCGCGTTTGGGGAATCTCGTCGACCGACTGATGTTCGACGCGCGCGAAGGCAAGCTGCCGGCCGCGCGCGTCCTGCATCATGTGCTCGACGGTTTCGCCGACGCCTGGCCCGCGCGGATCGTGATCGACAAGGCGAATGTCGGCGACGTGGGCCGCCATCCGGCGGCGACCGACGGGCTGGTGCCGTTCCACAAGCTCAGTCAGTGGCTGACCTATTCGCTCCTCGAACCGATGGAGTGGCTCGGGATCGAGATCGTCGAGATCGACGCGCTGACCGGCCTGCCAGAGTACCGCAATGGCGGTCTGTTCCTCGACACCGGCGTGCTGGCGTTGAAGGACCCGGCGGCGGCCAACGTCCCGCACGAAGCGACGTCCGAGCTGGTCGTCGAATGGCGCGCGCTGACGGTCGAACTGCTCGATCTGATCGCCGTCGATGTGCGCGCGCTGCTGGGCGTGGACGCGAAGGCGTTTCCGCTGGCCAAAGTGTTGCAAGGCGGGACGTGGACCGCCGGCCGCGCCATCGCCGCCGAAAAACGGCCGGGCGGCGGCCCGCCGCTTTCCATCGTCAGCGACGGAACGGTATTTTAGAGATTGACGCCTCATGGTTCGACGGGCTCACCATGAGGCTCCAGGAAAGGCCTCACCCTGAGCCTGTCGAAGGGCGAGGCCGATAGAACGGAGAGTAAAATGTCGGGCAGTCTGCACGTCGTCGGCCATCCGCTGATCCAGCACAAGCTGACGCAAATGCGCCGCAAGGAGACCGAGACGCGCGACTTCCGGCGCCTGGCGCGGGAGATCGCGCTCCTGCTCGCCTACGAGGTCACGCGCGACCGCGCGCTGACGACGCTGGAGATCGAGACGCCGCTGACCAAGATGCGCGCGCCGGCTTTGGCGGGCAAAGAGATCTGCCTAGTCTCGGTCTTGCGGGCGGGGAACGGCATCCTCGACGGCATGCTGGAGATCCTGCCCTCGGCGCGCGTCGGCTTCGTCGGGCTCTACCGCGATCCCGAAACGCTGGCGGCCGTCGAATACTATTGCAAGCTGCCCGAGGATATCGGCGAGCGCGAGACCATCGTGGTCGACCCGATGCTCGCCACCGGCCATTCGGCGAGTGCCGCCGTCGGCCGGATCAAGCAGGCGGGCGCCAAGGCGATCAAGTTCGTGTGCCTGCTCGCGGCACCGGAGGGCGTGAAGGAGATGCAAACGCATCACCCGGACGTGGCGATCTTCACCGCCGCGTTGGATTCCCATCTCAACGAGCACGGCTATATCGTGCCGGGCCTGGGCGACGCCGGCGACCGGCTGTTCGGCACCAAATGAGCCGCGTTCTCGTCGTCAATCCGAACTCCAGCGCCGCCGTCACCGCGGGCATCGACGCGGCGGTCGAGCCCTTGCGCGTGGCGGGCGGGCCCGCGATCGAATGCGTGTCGCTGGCCGAGGGGCCGCCGGGCATCGAAACCCAGGCGCATGTCGAAAGCGTGGTCCAGCCTTTGGCGCGCCTCGTCGCGTCGCGCGACAACGATTGCGACGCTTTCGTCGTGGCGTGCTTCTCCGATCCCGGCCTTTACGCCGCGCGCGAGGCGACCAAGAAACCGGTGCTCGGCATCGCCGAGTGCGGGATGCTGACGGCGCTCACGCTCGGCGAGCGCTTCGGCATCATCGCGATCCTCAAGCGCTCGGTGCCGCGCCATCTGCGCTATGTGGGCGCGCGCGGGCTCGAAGCGCGCTTCGCGGGCGACCGGCCATTGGGCTTGGGCGTGGCCGAGCTCTCGGACGATTCCCGCACGCTCGCGCGCATGATCGAAGTCGGCAAGACCTTGCGCGACCAGGACGGTGCCGACGTGCTGGTCATGGGCTGCGCGGGCATGGCGCGTTATCGCGACCGTTTGCAGGCCGAGATCGGCATTCCCGTGGTCGAGCCCACGCAAGCCGCCACCGGCATGGCCCTGGCCCGCGTGCGGCTGGGGTGGTGATCAGCGTTTGGCCACATCCTCGGCCGTGACGCGCGGGATCGAGAACATGTCGGTGAGGCGCACGTAATCCGCCCCCGCCAAACGGCCGACAATCCCGAGTCGCGCCATATCGACCCAATCATTGGCGTCCACCAGATCGGCGCGGATGCGCAAGGCCAGCACTTCGCCGAGCAGGATCGCGCGCTTGTTCTCGACGCCCAAACGGATGTCGCGCATCAGCCGGCATTCGAGTGCCACCGGCGCCTGGGCGATGCGCGGCACGCGCACATGCAAAGACGGCGCGGGCGTGAAACCCGCCAAGGCGAGTTCGTCCACGTCCGGCGCGACATCGGCCGCGCACACGACCATGCCCGGCGCCATCGCTTCGTCGACGAGATTGACCACGAACTCGCCGGTCGAATCGATATTGGCGACCGTGTCTTTGGGGCGTCCGTCGTGGCGGCGTTCGATGCCGAGTGCTACGACCGCTGGATCGTGGCTGAGCACGTTGAAGAACGAGTAGGGGGCCGCGTTCAGCCGGAACGCCGCGTCCATGGTCGTGACCAGTGCGATGGGCCGCGGCACGACGGTGGCGATCAGCAGCTTGTAGCGCGTCTGGGCCGGGGTCTCGGCGAAATCGTAATCCTTCATGCCGGCGGCTCCGTCACGCCGGTCTGGCTGGCGATCGAGCCGTAATGCTCGATGCGCCGATGCTTGGCGAAGGCGAAGGTCGTCTCCTTGCCGTAGGTGCACAGCGCCAGATCGCAATCGGCGACGATCAGCTCGTCGGCGACCGAGCGCGCCAGTGCGACGATCTCGCCCGTCGGTGCCACGATGCAGCTGCCGCCGATCAGCGAGCAGCCCTCCTCGATCCCCGCTTTGGCGGCGGCGACGACCCAGGTCGAGTTCTGATAGGCGCCGGCCTGCATGACCAGATGATTGTGGAACTGGCGCAGATGCTCGGGCTCGGGCGCGGAATGCACCATCGCCCAGCCGTTGATCGCCGGCGTGTTGTAGCCGAGCACGAGCAGCTCCACGCCCTTCAAGCCCATCACGCGATAGGTTTCGGGCCAGCGCCGGTCGTTGCAGACCGCCATGCCGACGATCCCGCCCATCGTGCGCCACACCGGAAAGCCGAGATCGCCGGGCTCGAAATAGCGCTTCTCCAGATGCTGGAACGGCCGTTCGGGCTCGTTCTCGGCGTGGCCGGGGAGGTGGATCTTCCGGTACTTGCCGACGATCCCACCCTCGCGATCGACCAGGATCGCGGAATTGAAGCGCCGCCCTTCGGGCGTTTTCTCGGCATAGCCGAGATAGAAGCCGATCTTCAGGCGCTTGGCTTCGGCGAACAACGGG
>JAMNXK010000380.1 GCA_023653245.1 Tagaea sp. | reverse complement strand
GCCGCCGTGACGCGGAACCAGATTTGGTATAGGTTTTGCGGGGTTTTGCGTATATCTAGCCGATTCGCGACTCGAAACGACCCGGATTCGGAGCCATGGCCGGCCATTCCCAGTTCAAAAACATCATGCACCGCAAAGGCAAGCAAGACGCCAAGCGGGGCAAGCTATTCACCAAAATGATCCGCGAGATCACGGTTTCGGCCAAGGCGGGCCTGCCCGATCCGGCCGCCAATCCGCGCCTGCGCGCCGCCGTCACCGCCGCGCGCGAGGCCAACATGCCCAAGGACACGGTCGAGCGCGCGATCCGGCGCGGGTCCGGCCAAGAGGACGGCGTGGTCTACGAGGAGGTGCGCTACGAGGGCTACGGCCCCGGCGGCGTCGCCCTGATCGTCGAGACGCTGACCGACAACCGCAACCGCACCGCCGCCGACGTGCGCTCGATCTTCGCCAAGAACGGCGGCGCGCTGGGCGAGACCAACTCGGTCGCGTTCAATTTCGCGCGGCTGGGCCTGATCGCCTTCAAGGCGGACAAGGCTTCGGCCGACGCCATGCTCGAAGCGGCGATCGACGCGGGTGCGGACAATTGCGAAAGCGGGGCCGAGCGCCACGAGATCACCTGCGCGCCCGACGATTTCGGCGCGGTGCGCGCGGCACTGGAAGCCAAGTTCGGCGAGCCCGTGCAAGCCGCCCTCGTGTTCCGCGCGAGCGTGAGCGTGCCGCTCGACGAAACCAAGGCCCGCGAAGTGCTCGACCTGGTCGACGCGCTCGAGGACAACGACGACGTCCAGACCGTGACCGCGAATTTCGAGGTCTCCGACGCGGTCCTGGCCAAGCTCTCGGCGGCGTGAGCTTGACCCGCATCCTCGGCATCGATCCCGGCTTGCGCCACACCGGCTGGGGCGCGATCGACGTGTCGGGCAACCGGCTGATCCACGTCGCCAACGGGCGCGTGTCGGCGGACGACAAGGCGCCGATGGCCGCACGTCTGGCGCAAATTTTCGACGGCCTCGCCGCCGTGATCGTCCAATGGACGCCCGACGAAGCCGCGATCGAAGAAACTTTCGTGAACCAGAACCCGGCCTCGACGCTGAAGCTCGGCCAGGCGCGTGGGGCGGCGATGCTCGCCCCCGCCAAGGCGGGTCTGCCGGTCGCCGAATACGCCGCCAACGCGATCAAAAAGGCGGTGGTCGGCGCCGGCCACGCCGACAAGGCGCAGATCCAGATGATGGTCGCAAGGCTGCTGCCCGGCGTGAAATTCGCGGGGCCGGACGCGGCCGACGCGCTGGCCGTCGCCATCTGCCACGCCCATCACGCGCAATCGCGCGCGGCGTGGGCGCGCGGGCGAGTCATGGCGGGCGCGTCGTGATCGCCAAACTCAAAGGTAAGATCGAGGAGCGCGGCAAAGACAGCGCCATCGTCGACGTGAACGGCGTGGGCTATCTCGTGCGCGCGTCGTCGCGCACGCTGGCGGCGATCGGCGGCGAAGGTGAAGCGTGCGTGCTGCACGTCGAAACCAATGTGCGCGAGGACGCGATCGAGCTGTTCGGCTTCGCCACGCGCGAAGAGCGCGATTGCTTCCGGCTGCTCACCACCGTCCAGGGCGTGGGCCCGAAGGCCGGGCTCGCGCTGCTGTCGGCACTGGCGCCGGGGGAAATCGCCGCGGCGATCCTGGCCGGGGACAAGACGATGCTGAGCCGTGCGGACGGCGTCGGGCCCAAGCTGGCGCTGCGCATCGCCACCGAACTCAAGGACAAGGTCGCGTCGCTCGGCCTGGCGGTCGCCGCCGGCAAGGGTGCCGCGCCGCCGACGATCCCGGGTGCCGCACCCGCCACCGACCAAGCCGCCGACGCGGTTTCGGCCTTGGTCAATCTCGGCTATCGCCGGGCCGACGCGGTCGCGGCGACCAACAAAGCGGTCAAGAAACTGGGCGGCGACGCGAACGTGCAAGCCCTCGTGCCCGAAGCCTTGCGCGAGCTGGCGCGATGAGCAAGGAAGCGCTCCCCCGCGACGTCGCGCGCGAAGCTTTGCCCGAGGACGGGCCGGAGCGGCATATCCGCCCGTTGGCGCTCGACGAGTTCGTCGGCCAGAAGCAGATCCGCGAGAATCTGCGGGTCTTCGTCCAAGCGGCCAAGGCGCGCGAGGAAGCGCTCGATCACGTGCTGCTGCACGGCCCGCCGGGGCTCGGCAAGACCACGCTCGCCCAAATCGTCGCCAAGGAATTGGGCGTGGGCTTCCGCGCGACCTCGGGCCCGGTGATCGCCAAGGCGGGCGATCTGGCGGCGCTGCTGACCAATCTTCAGCCGCGCGACGTGCTGTTCATCGACGAAATCCACCGCCTCGCCCCGGCGGTCGAGGAAATCCTCTATCCGGCGATGGAGGATTTCCAGCTCGACCTCATCATCGGCGAGGGACCCGCGGCGCGCTCGGTGCGCATCGACCTGCCGCCCTTCACGCTGGTGGGGGCGACGACGCGCGCGGGCCTCGTGACCACGCCGCTGCGCGACCGCTTCGGCATTCCGCTGCGCCTGATCTTCTACACGCCCGCCGAGCTCGAATCGATCGTGGCGCGCGCCGCGCGCGTTCTGGGGTGTGCCCTTGCGACGGATGGCGCGAAGGAGATCGCGCGCCGCTGCCGCGGCACGCCCCGGATCGCGGGGCGGCTGCTGCGGCGCGTGCGCGATTTCGCCGCCGTCGCGGGGATTTCGCCCATCGACCGCAAGGCGGCGGATGCGGCACTCGCCAAGCTCGAAGTCGATGCGCTGGGCTTGGACGCGATGGACCGGCGCTACATGTCGTGCATCGCGGAGAATTACGGCGGCGGGCCGGTGGGCGTGGAGACGCTCGCCGCCGCCTTGGCCGAGCAGCGCGACACGATCGAAGACGTGATCGAGCCCTTCTTGATCCAAGAAGGGCTGCTGCTGCGCACGCCGCGCGGCCGCGTGCTGGGCGACAAAGGCTGGACGCATCTCGGGCTGAAGGCGCCGGCGGGCGCGCAAGCGGCCCTCGAACTGGGGCGAGCGGAGGACGAGGGATGACCGTCCATCGCTTCCAAACCCGGGTCTATTACGAGGATACCGACGCGGCCGGGATCGTCTACTACGCCAATTATCTGAAATTCGCCGAGCGCGCGCGCACCGAAATCCTGCGCGACGCGGGCATCTCCCAACGGCAAATCGCGGCCGAAGACCGCGTCGCGTTCCCCGTGCGCGCGGTGTCGGTCGAGTATCTGCTTCCCGCCAAGCTCGACGACGCGTTGGTCGTGGAGAGCGAGCTGCTGGAACTCGGCGGGGCCTCGGCGCAAGCAAGGCAGACGATCAAGCGCGCGCCCGGCGGCGATGTGTTGGCCGTCGTCGAGGTGCGCCTGGCTTGCGTCAAACTCGACGACGGCAAGCCCGCGCGCTGGCCCGCCGCGGTCAAGGCCGCGCTGGGCCGCCACATTCCGGACATGAAACCTTGAGACAAAACCTCCGCATCACGGGATAGGACCACATGGAACGCACCGTCGAATCTCTCGCTTTGGCCGGCGGCATGCCGGAATTCACGCCGTGGGCCTTGTTTCTGCATGCCGATCTGATCGGCAAGGCGGTGATCTTGGTGCTCGTCCTGGCGTCCTTCTGGACCTGGGCGATCGTGATCGACAAGCTGCTGCGCTTGCGCAAGCTGCAAGCCGCGGCCAGCCAGTTCGAGGATCAGTTCTGGTCGGGCGGCTCGCT
>JAMNXK010000379.1 GCA_023653245.1 Tagaea sp. | reverse complement strand
GGTCGATTGGTACGGCAACAAGGTCAGCCACATCTCGCTCGAAGAGCCGCACGCCGAGCTGGTCGTCGACGCGCGCTCGGTGGTCGAGGTCGAGTTTCCCAAACCGCCCGCCGCCGCCGACACCCCGCCGTGGGAGCGCGTGCGCGACGATCTGGACGGTGCGGGCCTGCCCGAGGCGTGGGACGTCTCCGAATTCGTGCGCGAATCGCCGATGGCGCTGTGGGACGATTCGGTGCGCGCCTACGTCGCCGAATCGTTCCCCCAAGGCCGGCCGATCTTCGCCGCCGTGCTCGATCTGAACGCGCGCATCAAGCGCGACTTCGTCTTCGACCCGCGCGCGACGGCGGTGGCGACACCGGTCGAGCAGGTGATGGGGCTGCGCCGGGGCGTGTGCCAGGATTTCGCGCATGTGATGATCGCCTGCCTGCGCGCCATGGGTTTGGCCGCGCGCTACGTCTCCGGCTACGTGCGCACCTATCCGCCGCCGGGCCAGAAGCGGCGCGTCGGCGGCGACGCCAGCCACGCCTGGGTCGGCGTGTGGATCCCGCGCGTCGGCTGGGTCGACGTCGATCCGACGAACGATCTGGTGGTCAAGGACGAGCACGTGGTCATCGGCTGGGGCCGCGACTATTCGGACATCTCGCCGATCCGCGGCGTGATCCTGGGCGGGGGCGCGCACGAGCTCGACGTGTCGGTCGATCTCGCGCCGCGCGAGGACTCAGCCGAGGCGAAAGAAAACCGATAGGTTGTTGGCGGGCTGTGAGACGGTTTCCGCCGCGCCGAAGCCCGCATGGCGCGCCAGCGCGATCACGTCGTCGAGATCGCGCACGCCCCATTCGGGATTCCGCGCTTTGAGCGAGGCGTCGAACTCCGCGTTCGAGGGCGCCGTGTGCCTGCCCTCGCGCTTGAACGGTCCATAGAGATGCAGGATCCCGCCGGAGAACAGCGTGCGCGCGGCCCCCGCGATCAGGCCCTCGCACGCCGCCCATGGGGCGATATGGATCATGTTGGCGCACAGGATCGCGTCGGCGGTGGCCACGGGCCATTTCTTGGCGGTGGTGTCGAGATCGACGGCCGACCTTGCATTCGTCAGCCCTTCCGCCGCGATCCAAGCGCCGATCGAGGCGCGGTTCTCGGGGTCGGGATCGCTCGGGCGGAAGACCAGCCCCGGCAGCGCGCGGGCGAAATGCACGACATGCTCGCCCGTGCCGCTGGCGATCTCCAGCACCGTGCCTTTGGCGGGCAGGCGCTCGGCGAGGGCGGCGAGGATGGGCGCGCGGTTGCGCTGGGCGGCGGGGGCGTATTTTCGGGCGTCGGTCATCCTTCTCCTTACTTCGCCCTTGATGCGCCGGGAAGCCCCGTCGATACTCGAACCCAACGCAAACGATAACAGGGAGTCCCCCTTCATGAAGCGTCGTCATCTACTGGCCGGCACGGCCGCCGCCGCCACCGCCGGGCTCGCGGCACCCGCGATTTCCCAAGGCCGCATCGAGTGGCGCATGGTCACGCTGTGGCCGCGCAACCTGCCCGGCCCGGGCGTCGCCGCGCAGAAAGTCGCCGACCGCATCGGCGCGGTTTCGGCGGGCCGCATCAATGTGCGCCTGTTCGCGGCCGGCGAAGTCGTGCCGCCGCCCGGCGCCTTCGACGCCGTCGCCGCCGGCACGGCCGATCTCTATCACGGCGTGCCCGCGTTCTGGACGTCCAAGTCGCCGGGCATCGGCTTCTTCGGCTCCTTCCCCTTCGGCATGACGGCCTTCGAACAGCAAGGCTGGATGATGCATGGCGGCGGCCAGGCGCTGTACGACGAGATGTATGGCCGTTTCGGCGTGAAGCCCTTCATCTGCGGCAATTCGGGTCCGCAATGGATGGGGTGGTTCCGCCGCGAGATCCGCGGGATCGACGATTTCCGCGGCTTGCGCTTCCGCACCACCGGGCTGGGGGCGGAGATGTTCCGCCGTGCGGGTGCTTCCGTCGTCTCCTTGCCGGGCGGAGAAATCTTCGGCGCGCTGCAATCGGGCGCCATCGACGCGGCCGAGTTCATCGGGCCGTTCTCCGACGGGCCGCTCGGCTTCCACCAGGTGGCCAAGAACTACTACTACCCCGGCGTCCAGGAGCCGTCCTCGGCCGAGGAAATCGGGATCAACATGGCGAAGTGGAACGCGCTGGCCGACGATCTGAAGGGGGCCGTGCGCTTCGCCTGCCAGTCGGTGGCCGAGGAAGTGACGACCGAATACGACGTGCGCCACCCGATAGCACTCGCCGATTTGGTCGCGCGCCAGGGCGTGATCCCGCGCGAGGCGCCGCGCGACCTGCTGATCGCCTTCGGCAACATCGCGGGCGAAATGCTGGCCGAGTTCCGCGGCCACAACGACGCGCTGGTCAAACGCATCGCGGACAGCTACGCCGAATTCCGCGTGCGCTCGCAGGCCTACATGCTCCAATCCTACGCGGGCAATTTCAACGCCCGCGCCTTGCCCATCCGCTGGGGTTGATCGGGTCCGGCTTGCGTCCTTTCGCGGGCGCAAGCCGGTCCGTTTTGCGGATGGGGGTCCTGGAAAAATTCGCGCGCGGCGTCGACGGCCTGAACGCGGCCGTCGGAACGGCGGCGCGCTGGCTGGCGGTGTTGCTCGTCCTCGTCCAGTTCGTGGTCGTGGGCTTGCGCTACATCTACGGCACCAGCTTCATCTGGATGCAGGAAGGCGTGATCTACGTCCACGCCACCTTGTTCATGCTGTCGATCGCCTATGTGCTGCTGATCGACGGGCATGTGCGCGTCGACATCTATTTCGCGCGCTGGTCCGCCAGGACGCGCGCCGCGGTGGACCTCGCCGGCGTCGTGTTCGCGGTGCTGCCGTTTTGCGGCCTCGTGCTGTGGGCGAGCTGGCCTTACGTGAGCAGCTCGTGGCGTCTGGGCGAGGGGGCGATGCAGATGGGCGGGCTGCCCTTCACGCCCGTCCTCAAATCGCTGATCCCGGCGATGGCGACGCTGCTGGCGCTGCAGGGCCTCGCCATGGCGGCGCGCGCGATCCTGGTGCTCTCGGGAAGCGCCCCAACCCATCTTCCGTCCAAAACCGAAATCGAGCAGGCATGAATTCCGCGCCCGCGACGCTGCTCGATCTCGCCATGCTGGTCACGTTGTGCTTGGCGATCCTGGCGGGCGTGCCGGTGGTGTTCGTGCTGACCGGCACGGCGGTCGTGTTCGGCGTGCTGGGCGTGCTGAGCGGCGTGTTCGACCCGTTCCTGTTCGGCGCGCTCGCCCAGCGCCTGTTCGGCACGATGACCAGCGAGGTGCTGATCGCCATCCCGCTTTTCGTCTACATGGGCATCATGCTGGAGCGCTCGAAGATCGCCGTCGAATTGCTCGAGGCGATGGGCCGGCTCTTCGGCACGGTGCGCGGCGGTCTGGCCGTGTCGGTGTCGATCGTCGGCGCGCTGCTGGCGGCGTCGACCGGGATCGTCGGCGCCACGGTCGTGACGATGGGGCTCATCGCTTTGCCCGCGATGCTGCGCCGGGGCTACGACCCGGCCTTCGCCTGCGGTTCGGTCTGTGCCGCCGGCACGCTCGGGCAGATCATTCCGCCCTCGACGGTGATGGTGATTCTGGGCGAAGTGCTGGCGGCCGCCTATCAGCAAGCCCAGCTCGCGCAAGGCAAGTTCTCGCTCGAAACCGTCAGCGTGGGCGAGCTGTTCGCGGGCTCGATGATTCCGGGATTGATGCTGGC
>JAMNXK010000378.1 GCA_023653245.1 Tagaea sp. | reverse complement strand
CGCTTTCTCGCCACGGGCCTCGCCGCCGGTCTTGCCGTCCCCGCGCGCGCGGCCGAGACCGTCGACGTGGCCGTGGCGCTGGCGATCGATTCGTCGAGCTCGGTGTCGATGGACGAGTTCTATTTGCAGATGGAGGGCTACGCCGCCGCTTTCCGCCATCCGGCGGTGAGTGCCGCGATCGCCTCGGGCCGCGTCGGCGCGGTCGCCGTGGCGATGTTCGAATTCGCCGACGCCAAGACCCATACGACGAATCTCGACTGGCGCCGCCTCGCCTCGCCCGCCGATCTCGAGGCCTACGCCAAGGAATGCGAGATCGCCCCCCGGCTGGTGATCGGCGGCGCCACGGCGATCGGCGATGCGATCGATTTCGCCCACGAAGCGCTCGACGCCTGCCCGTATCCGGCGCAGCGCCGGGTGATCGACGTGTCGGGCGATGGCGCCTCGAACCAGGGCCGCGACGTGCGCGCCGCGCGCGCCGACGCGCTGGCCGCCGGCATCGCGATCAACGGCCTGCCGATCCTGAACGAGGAGCCGGCGCTCGACGCCTATTACCGTCTGTTCGTGACCGGCGGGCCCGGCGCTTTCGTCATCCCGGCGCGCGACTACACCGATTTCCGCGAAGCGATCCGCGACAAGCTGGTGCGCGAGATCAAGTACGTAGCCTAGCGATCCACGCGTCGAACGCGGCGAGTGCGCTTGCCACCAGCTTCTTGGCGCGCTCGTCGGCCAGGTTTCCCTCGGCGTCGAACGCCTGGCCCGCGTTCGGGATCGCGACCGCGGCCCCCACCAGCTGCAGCATGCCCATGCCCTGCAGCACCGGCGCCATCACGATCTGCACCCGGCCCGTGCCGCCGCCGCCGGGCGTCGTACCCATCACGGCGACGGGTTTGCCCGCGGCCGTCGCCTTGCCCGGCGGGCGCGACATCCAGTCGAGCGCGTTCTTGAGCACGCCGGGAATGCCCGAATTGTACTCGGGCGTGCACAGCAGCACGCCGTCGGCGGCGCCGACGGCCGCGTGCAGGCGCGCGACCGGCTCGGGATAGCCTTGGGCTTCGACGTCCTGGTCGAACATCGGAATCGGCTTGAGATCGAATATCTCGATCGTCATGCCCGGCGGCGCGGTCCGAGCGGCATAAGCGAGCAAAGCCCGGTTATAGGATTTGGCGCGCAGCGATCCGGCGATTCCGACGATCTTGGTCATTTTGTGCTCCGCTCCACTTTCTTGGCCCGGCCTCGCCCTTCGACAGGCTCAGGGTGAGGCCTACTTCAATAAAGGACCTCATGGTGAGCCCGTCGAACCATGAGGTCGTTGCACGATCCCCTCACACGCGGCCGATGGCGCCGCGGAAATCCGCCCCTTCGATGACGGCATCGCGGAAATCCGCGCCCGTCACGTCGCAATCGGTGAATTTGCAGTCGGTGAGATCGGCGCCGCGCAAATCGGCCTGGCGGAAAATGGATTCGGAGAAATCGCATTCCGAAAGCTTGGCGCCGCGCAAATCCACGCGATGGAGCTGCGCGCCGCGCACGCGCGTGGGCCAGCGTCCGGTGGCGGTGGTCGGCAGGGGCATGGGGCGCAGATCGGCGTTGGACATATCCGCACCGTTGAGGATGCATTTGTCGAGCGTCGCCCCGCGCAAATCGGCGGCCCCCATTTTCGCCCCGGCGAGGTTCGAGCCGGCCAGGTCGGTCATCTGGAACTTCGCGCTTTCGAGCTTGGCGTCGATCAGCGTGGCGCGCTTCAGCCGCCCGGCCGAAAGATTGATCCCGTTGGCGTCCACGCCGGTGAGGTCGATCGTGTCGAGCACGGCTTGCGCGCCCTTCGAACCGGCCGTCTGCAGCCAGTCGAAATGCGCGAGCACGATCTCGCCCAGCTTCAAGCCCATATCGTCGAGCGATTTGGGCATGATCGCTTTGCTCGTGTCGGTCTTCTCGAAATCCTTTTTCGAGAACTGCGCGGCCGTGAGGTCGGCACCTTCCAGATTGGTGTTGTTGAGGAAGGCGCCGGCGAGCACGGCCCCTTGCAGGATGCAGTTCGAAAGATTGGTTTCGGTGAGATCGGCGCCGGTCAGCACCACGCCGGTCAGATCCGAGTTGGAGAAATCGGCACCCGCCAGATTGGCGTTGCGCATGATGCAGTTGGTGAGGTCGGTACGCCGGCCGAAAGCGCGCGCGACCTTGGCCTCGGTCAGGTTGGCGCGGCTGAACGACGCGTCGTCGATCTCGGCCGATTTGCGCTCCGCACTGGCGAAGTCGAAATTCCCGTTCTCGTCGGGCAGGATGATGAACCCGTCGCGGATATCGGCTTGGCGCAGATTGGCGGCTTCGAGATTGGCGCCCTTCAGACTCGCCCCGCGCATATCCGCGCGCTGCAGATCCGCACCCCGGAAATTCGCGCGCGTGAGATTGGCGCCGAAAAAATTCGCGCGCTCCAGCTTGGTGCCGGCGAAATCCGCCTCCTCCATCCGGCTGCCGACGAACTCGGCCTCGTTGAGAACCTTGCCTGCGAACACCAGCCGTTCGAGCGTATGGAAAGGCAGGGCCAAACGCTTGCCGCCGGTCTGCTTGGCCAGAAGCCGCTCGTGCAGCTTGATCGCCGCGTCGAGATCGGTTTGGGCGACCTTGGCGTATTTGGGGGGGCGCGGGGGCATGCGGGCGGCAGTGTAAGCTTGCCGAGTGCGGCGCGGCAACCGCAAGAGCCTGGAATCGCCGCGAATTTTCCGGTGTTCGGAAACGCTGGGGCGAGCGACGGGGCTCGAACCCGCGACAACCCGGACCACAACCAGGTGCTCTACCAGCTGAGCTACGCCCGCCACAGCGGGGCGGTTTGTAGCGCCCTCCCCGCCCCCAACGCAAGGCTTACCCGAGGGGGCCCTCGCGTGCTACGCCACCCCCCAAGCCCGGAGGAAACAGCCCGATGCCGATGCAGCTCGCCGAACGCATGTCGCGCCTGGGAACGGAAACCGCGTTCGAAGTGCTGGCGCGCGCCAAGGCGCTCGAAGCCAAAGGCAAGTCGATCGTCAATCTGGGCATCGGCCAGCCCGATTTCCTGACCCCGCCGCATATCGTGGAAGCCGCGATCAAGGCCTTGCGCGACGGCCATCACGGCTACACCCCGGCCAACGGGATCCTGCCCTTGCGCGAAGCCGTGTCGCGCGACCTGCATAAACGCCTGGCGGTCGAGGTCGATCCCGGGAACGTGCTGATCGTGCCCGGCGGCAAGGTGACGATGTTCTTCGCCATCGTGATGTTCGGCGAGCCGGGGGCGGAGATCGTCTACCCCAATCCGGGCTTCCCGATTTACGAGAGCGTGATCAAGTTTTCGGGCGCCACGCCGGTGCCGCTGCCGCTGCTGGAAAGGAACGGCTTCGCCTTCACGGCCGAAGACGTGCTCGCCCGCCTTACCCCCAAGACGCGCCTGCTGATCGTCAATTCGCCCGCCAATCCAACCGGCGGCGTCACGCCCAAGGCCGAGATCGACAAGCTCGTCGCCGGGCTCGCCAAATTCCCGGACTGCGCCGTGATGTCCGACGAGATCTACGGCCAGATGACCTATGACGGCCGGCCGCACGTGTCGCTGCTGTCGTATCCGGAAATCCGGGATCGCTTGATCCTGCTCGACGGCTGGTCCAAGACCTACGCGATGACCGGCTGGCGCATGGGCTATTCGGTGTGGCCCAAATCGATCGTGGCGCAGGCCGAGCGCCTGGCGATCAATTGCCATTCT
>JAMNXK010000377.1 GCA_023653245.1 Tagaea sp. | reverse complement strand
TCGTCGAGCAATCGCGCGAGATCGGCGGCAAGGGCTTCGGGCGTGCAGGCTTCCTGCAGGCGCTCGGCGACGATCTCCCGCCTGGCGATCAAATTGGGCAAGGTGGCGTGCTTCACGCGGACCATGCGCCGCACGAGGAACGCCGAGAGCGGGTTGACCCGATGCCCGACCGCCACCGGCAGCCGGGCGATCGCCAGCTCCAGCACCGAGGTGCCCGAGATCGACAAAGCCGCGTCGCACGCGGCCAAGGCCGCGCGCTTGTCCTCGGCGGCGGCGACGCGGATCGCGCGGCCGGGCAGCTTCGCGGCGAATTCGGCCGAGGGCGCATCGGTGTTGGCGACGTAAGGCACGACGAATTCGAGATCCGTCCGCCCCTTCGCCAGCAGCCGCAGCGCTGCGGCGAAGATCGGCGCCATGCGCGCGAACAGCCCGCGCCGCGAGCCGGGCAGCACGGCGACGAGCTTGGTTTCGGGCGCGATCGCGTGCGCCGCGCGGAACGCGGCGCGATCGCCCCTTCCCGTTTCGAGCGCGGGATGGCCGACATGGATCGCCTCGAGACCGAGCGTGGCGAAGAATTCGGGCTCGAACGGAAACAGCGCCAGGATCCGGTCGACGCGCTTGGCGAGTTTCTTCGCCCGCCCCGGCCGCCACGCCCAGAGCTGCGGGGCGACGTATTGCACGATGGGAATGCCCGTGTCGCGCACCCGATCGGCGACGCGCAAGCCGAAGCTCGGGCTGTCGATCAGCACGATCGCGGCGGGTTTCGCCTCGCGGATCGCCCGGGCCGTGCGCTTCAAACGGTCGAGGATCGCGGGCAGTTTCGGCAGCACTTCGACCAAACCCATCACCGACAGATCGCCGATGGGGAACAGCGTCTCGAAGCCTTCGGCTTGCATGCGCTCGCCGCCGATGCCGGCGAAGCGCAAGCCGGGATCGCGCTTGCGCAAGGCGGCGATCAGCTTGGCGCCGAGATTGTCGCCCGACGGCTCGGCCGCCACGAGGAAGATCAGCGCCCCGCTCATGCCGCCGCCCCGAACAGGAAAACGCCGGCCGCGTCGCACGCCGCCGCGGTCGCGTCGCGATCGACGATCAGGGCCGCCCCCGCTTCGAGTGCTATCCCGCGCAGCCCCGCGTCGCGCGCTTGGGCGGCCGTGTCGAGCCCGATCGTCGGCAAGTCGACGCGCCGGTCCTGGCCCGGCATCGCGACCTTGACCAGAACGCTCCCGCGCGCATCGGCGCCGCGCAGCATCGTGGCCGTGCCGCCGCGTCCTTCGCGGGCGAGGATCGCGCCATCCTTCACGAGGACGGCTTGGCCGGCTTGCGTCCCGCCCAGCGCCTTGGCGGCGGCGAAGCCGGCGGCGATGTCGGCGCGATCGGCCGGCGCCGGCGCCAGCGAGCCCATGGCGCCTTCGCTCGCCAGCAACGCCGGCGCCACGTCCTGCGCGCCGAGCACGACGAAGCCCGCGCGCTCGAACTCGCCGACCACGCGCGCGAGCAGCGACGCGTCGCCGCGCCAGACCGACAACAGGCGCGACAGGACGCCGAGCCCCGTCCAATCCACGCGCAGCGCCGCCAAACCCGGGCGCCGGAAATAGCCCGCGAGCGCGACTTCGCGGCAGCCGGCGCCGCGCAAGGCGGCGAAGATGGCGCCCACGCGCCCGACGGGCAGCAGGATGTCGGCGATTTTGGGATCGGCGAAGCCAGCGAGCCCGACCGTGAAGCACGGCCGCGCCGCGCGCAGGATTTCGGGAAGACGTCCGCCGCCGGCGATCAAGCCGAGAGGCGCCATCGCGCTCAAGCCACCGCGTCGGACTTGGGCAGGCAGATCGGCCGGTTGCTGGCGCCGCGGATGAAATCGACGATGTCCATGACGGGCGCCACTTTGGCGTAGAGCTGGGTCGCGTCGTCGAGCCGCTCGGCCAGCGTGCCTTCCTGCGCGAACAGCAGACGATAGGCGGTGCGCAGATCGTGGATCTGCTCGCGGCCGAAGCCGCGCCGCTTGAGGCCGACGATGTTGAGACCCTGCAGGCGCGCGCGATCACCCATGACCAAGCCGTAGGGGATCACGTCGCCCTCGACGCCCGTCATGCCGCCGATCATCGCGTATTTGCCGATGCGCACGAATTGATGCACGGCCGAGATCCCGCCCAGAATGGCGAAGTCGCCGACGTCGACATGGCCGCCGAGCGTGGCGCCGTTGACCATCACCACGTTGTTGCCGACCTTGCAGTCGTGCGCCACATGCGCGCCGACCATGATCAGGCATTTGTTCCCGACTTCGGTGATCGAACGGCCGGTGGCCGTACCGGGATGCAAGGTCGCGTGCTCGCGCACGATGGTGTCTTCGCCGACCACCAGACGCGTGGGCTCGCCCTTGTATTTGAGATCCTGCGGCGGCTGCCCCAAAGCGGCGAAAGGATGGACGCGCGCGCGCGCGCCGATCGAGGTGTGTCCGGCGACGACGACATGGCTGATGAGCTCGACGCCCGCGCCGAGTTCGACGTTGGCGCCGACGATGCAATACGGCCCGATGCGCACGCCAGCCCCGAGCTTGGCGCCCGGCTCGACGATCGCGGTCGGGTGGATCGCGGGCGCGGCTTTGGCGGTGTCGTCCATCAGCGGTCCCGGATCATGGCCGAGAACGTCGCTTCGGCGACGCGCTGACCATCGACCGTGGCCACGCCTTGGAAGCGCCAGACCATGCCGCGCGACCGTTCCTTGGTCACGAGGATGCGCAAGCTGTCGCCGGGCACGACGGGTTTGCGGAAGCGCGCTTCGTCGATCCCCATGAAATAGACGAGTTTGCCTTCGGCACTCGGCCCCAGCGTATGCACCACGAGCACGCCGGCGGTCTGCGCCATCGCCTCGACGATCAGCACACCAGGCATCACCGGATGGCCGGGAAAATGCCCTTGGAAGAAATACTCGTTGATCGTGACGTTCTTGATCCCGACCGCGCTTTCGTCGCTGCGCACATCGACCACCCGGTCGATGAACAGGAACGGAAAGCGATGCGGGATCATGTCGACGATGCGATCGATCTCGATCGTCTCGCCCGCGGGCGACGGCGTTGGCGTCTGGTCGTTCATGTCTCGCTCTCGTCTTCGCGCCGATCGTCCGATCCCCGGCGGACCAACTGGCGCAGTTTCGCGGATTGACGCTGGTATTCCTTGATCGGCACCGCCGGACTGCCGCCGACCGCACCGCCTTCTTCGATGTCGCGGTGCACGCCGGACTGGGCCGCGATGCGCGCGCCCGCGCCGATCTTGAGATGCCCCGCGAAACCCGCCTGGCCGCCGGCCATGGTCTGGTCGCCGAGTTCGGTCGATCCCGAAACGCCGACCTGGGCCACGATCACGCAGCCTTTTCCGACCTTCACGTTGTGCCCGATCTGCACGAGGTTGTCTATCCAAGTGCCGGCACCGATCACCGTGTCGGAGGCGCTGCCCCGATCGATGCAGCTATTGGCGCCGATCTCGCAGCGATCGCCGATCCGGACGATGCCGAGCTGCGGCACCTTGAGGAATCCGCCGGGCTCGATGGCGAAGCCGAACCCGTCCTGGCCGATGCGCGCGCCGGGATAGATCGCGACCTCGCGGCCGATCGTGGCGTGGCTGATCGACGCGTTGGCGCCGACGACGCTTCCCTCGCCCAGCTCGACGGCTTCGCCGATCGTGGCGTTGGGGCCGATGCGGCAGCGCGCGCCGATCTTGGCGCGCGCCATCACGACCGCGTTGG
>JAMNXK010000376.1 GCA_023653245.1 Tagaea sp. | reverse complement strand
TTGTTCTGCGACACGCCGTAGAACAGATAGAGCGTGCTCGCCGCGATCGCGGCCAGGATCGCCATCCGCGCCCCGGCGGCGGCAGGTCGCGCCAGCGCGCAAGCGATTCCGATCAGCAGCGGCAGCGTATAGCCCGGATCGATGATGCCGAGCCCGGGCAGGGCGAAGCGCGCGGTCGAGAACGGCGCGAGCAGCTGCGTGCCGTAGATCGTGAACCAATCGAGCAGCGGATGGGTGACGAGCCCCAAGGTGAAGACGCGCATCCAGTCGCCCAGCGCCTCTTCCTCGCCCGCCGGCTCGAACGGCCGGCGCGCGCGGTTCCAGCGCCAGACGGCCCAGCCCAAGGCCGGCCCCGCGACCAGCCCGAAGAACAACGAATGACTGATGCCCCGATGATGCGTCCAGGACGCGAAGGCGTCGAAGGGCAGCAGGGCGAAAGTGTCGAGATCGGGGATCGTGCCGGCGATGGCCCCGGCGGCGAGCGCCGCGCGACCCAGGCGCTTGCCGCCGACGGCGTAACCGACCGCCGCGCCAAGCGCGGCCTGAGAAAGGGAGTCCAAGGGCCAATACCGGAAATGTCGAAACCGCCCGCAGACATAGCCCATCGCTGCGGCGCGTCAACCCGTGTCGCATTTTCACCGCGCCGTCACATCCGCGTCCCGGGACCGAAATCGAATCGCGCCAGCTTCGGGGGTCTTCCGCCACGCCTTCGTCTCGGAGCCGACATGGATCGCGCCGCGATGCTTTTCCTGAAGACTTGGTTCAAGTCGCCCTTGGGCGTCGCGGCCTGGGCGCCGTCGAGTGCCGCGACCGGCCGCGCGATGGCCGAAGCCGCCGCACTCGGCCCCGACGACGTCGTGGTCGAGCTGGGCGGCGGCACGGGCACGGTCACGCGCGCCATTCTGGACCGCGGCGTGAAGCCCGAGAACGTGGTCGTGGTCGAGCGCGAGCCCGCCTTCGCCACCCATTTGCGCAAGACCCTTCCCGCCGTGCGGGTGGTCGAGGGCGACGCGTGCGGCTTCGGCTGGCACTTGGCGCCGCTGTCGATCCCGCGCGTCACGGCCGTGATTTCGACCCTGCCGATCGTCTGGTTCGACGCCGATTCGCAGCGCCGCATCCTCAACCAGGCCTTCGCCCTGATGGGCCCGGGCGGGCGGTTTCTGCAGCTGACCAACCAGTTCGCGCCGCCGATTCCGCGCTCGGCCGACACGCGCGCGCGCCGGACGGCGTATGTTTGGGCGAATTTCCCGCCTTCGTCGGTTTGGGTCTACGAGCGCGACGCCCACGCCGCCGCCCCCGCCCCGGCGCCCGATTTCGAGCCGATCCCCACCCCGAACGCCTGAACCGGTATCGGTTGCCAAGACCCCTTCCGGCCGGGCAAGCTCTGGCGTGCGGGTTGCATCGCCCACCCCCATTCGGGAGAAGCGGGGCGAGCGCCCCGCCGGGACTGGGAGTGTTCGCGTGACCGCCTCGACATCCGGCGCGCCGGTGGCTTTCGACGAAATGCGCGCCCCCGACGGCGCCGTGCGCGACGCGTATTCGCGCCTGGCGCAATGGCTGGAGAACACGCCGCCCGAGCTGCTCGCGCGCAAGCGCCACGAGGCCGACGTGCTGTTCCGGCGCCTGGGCATCACCTTCGCGGTCTATGGCGAGGGCGGGGACACCGAACGCCTGATCCCCTTCGACGTGATCCCGCGCGTGCTGACCGGATCGGAATGGAATGCGCTGTCCGAAGGCCTGGTGCAGCGCGTCAAGGCGCTCAACGCCTTTCTCTACGACGTTTACCATGCGCGCGAGATCGTGCGCGCGGGCAAGATCCCCGCCGAGCTCATCGACCAGAACGAGCAATACCGGCCCGAAATGGTCGGCGTCGAAGTCCCGGGCCGCATCTATACGCATATCGCGGGTATCGACGTCGTGCGCGTGTCGGCCGACCAGTTTTACGTGCTCGAGGACAACGTGCGCACGCCCTCGGGCGTGTCCTACATGCTCGAGAACCGCGAGGCGATGATGCGCCTCTTCCCCGAGCTGTTCGCGCGCAACCGCGTGCAGCCGGTCGGCCATTATCCCGACGAGCTGCTCAAATCCTTGCGCTCGCTGCCGCCGGCCGGCGTGGCCGACAAGAACGAGCCCACCGTCGTGGTGATGACGCCCGGCGCCTACAACTCGGCCTATTTCGAGCACGTGTTCCTGGCCGAGCAGATGGGCGTCGAGCTGGTCGAGGGCCAGGATCTCTTCGTCGAAAACGACATGGTCTATATGCGCACGGTCGCGGGCCCGCGGCGCGTCGAGGTGATCTACCGCCGCCTGGACGACGCTTTCCTCGATCCCGCCGCCTTCCGGCCCGACAGCGCGCTGGGCGTGCGCGGGCTGTTCGACGCCTATCGCAAGGGCAACGTCACCCTCGCCAACGCGGTGGGCACGGGCGTGGCCGACGACAAATCGGTCTATCCTTACGTCCCCGACATGGTGCGCTTCTATCTCGGCGAGGAGCCCAAGCTCGCCAACGTGCCCACCTATTCGCTGCGCAAGCCCGACGATCTGAAATACGCACTCGAGCATCTGCCCGAACTCGTGGTCAAGGAGACGCACGGCTCGGGCGGCTACGGCATGCTCGTGGGGCCGAAATCGACCGCCGCCGAGATCGAAGCGTTCCGCGCGCGCATTCTGGCCAAGCCCGAGCACTACATCGCCCAGCCCACTTTGGCGCTATCGACATGCCCGACCTTCGTCGATGAAGGCGTGGCGCCGCGCCATTTGGACTTGCGACCCTATCTGCTGGTCGGCAAGGACGTGAAGCTCGTGCCCGGCGGCCTGACGCGCGTGGCGCTGCGCAAGGGCTCGCTGGTGGTGAACTCCAGCCAAGGCGGAGGCACCAAGGACACTTGGGTGTTGGAGGGCTGATGGCCATGCTCAGCCGCGCCGCCGACGCCTTGTATTGGATGGCCCGCTACATGGAGCGCGCCGAGAACATGGCGCGCATCCTCGACGTCTCCTACCGCATGTCGCTGTCGGCCGCGGGCAGCGACCTTGAGCATCTGCAATGGGGCCCGGCTTTGGTCGTGGCGGGCTGCGAGAAGCCGTTCAAGGAAACCGGGCGCCCTGCCGACGCGCGCAACGTGATCGAGTATCTCGCCCTCGATCCCAAGAACCCGTCCTCGATCCGCGCCTCGCTGGGGGCCGCGCGCGAAAACGCGCGCGCCATGCGCACGCAGCTGACCACCGAGATGTGGGAATCGCTGAACTCGACCTGGCTGGAGATGCGCGGGCTCGACTACGCGCGGCTGGAGGAGCGTGGTGCACGCGCCTTCTTCGATTGGGTCAAGGAGCGCAGCCATCTGTTCCGCGGCGTGACCTACGGCACGATGCCGCGCGACGCGGCCTATCGCTTCGTGCGCTTGGGCACGTTCCTGGAGCGCGGGGATTCGACCGCGCGCCTGCTCGACGTGAAATACCACGTGCTGCTGCCCACCGCGCGCGACGTGGGCGGGGCGGTCGACTACTACCAATGGGGCGCGTTGCTGCGCTCGGTCTCCGCCTTCCAGGCCTATCGGCGCATCTACCGCGACGCGATCCGGCCGCGCCGCGTGGCGGAGTTGCTGATCCTGCGCGCCGACATGCCGCGCTCGGTCGCCGCGTCCCTGGGCGAGCTGACGCGGCTTCTGGACGAGCTGCGCGACCAGTTCGGGCGCAACTACCGTTCGGCCGGGCTGGCGCGCGAGGCCTCGGACCGCCTGCGCTACGCCCATAT
>JAMNXK010000375.1 GCA_023653245.1 Tagaea sp. | reverse complement strand
GTCAGCGCCTGGCGCCGCTCGAAACCGGCAAGACGATGCGCGATCTGGCGCCCGACACCGTCGCCAAGCTCGTGGGGCCCAAATGCGACGCGGCGGCGCGGGCGTTCGCCGTCGCCTGCATGGGCGAGGTGCCCGTGCCGGGTTTCGCCGCGGCGATCAAACTGATCGTCACCTTCGACGGGCGCGCCGGGTTGCCCAAGATCGCGGTGCCGACCTTGTGCCTCGCGGGCGAAAAGGACACCAACGCCCCCGCCGCGATGATGGAGAAGATGGCGTCGAAGATCCTCGGCGCCAAGTTCGCGGCGCTGCCGGGCGTCGGGCATTTGGGCAACATCGAGGACCCGGCCGCGTTCGACGCGGCGGTATGCGCGTTCGTCGAGGAGGTGGAACATGGCCATCGCTGAACAAGGCGCCATCCTGGAACTCGTCGGCCGCTTGGGCCGGGAGAAATTCGCGCCGCGCGCCGAGCGCTACGACCGCGACGCGTCGTTCCCGTTCGAGAACTACGCCGACATGCGCGACGCGGGCCTGCTCGGCCTGTGCGTGCCCAAATCGCATGGCGGCATGGGGGCGGATTTCGAGACCTATTGCCTGGCCGCCGCCGAAATGGGCCGGTGGTGCGGGGCGACGGCGCTCACCTTCAACATGCACGCGTGCTCGGCGCTGTGGACCGGGCCGCTCGCCGACGATCTGGAGATGGAACGCGCCGAGCGCGACGAACTCGAGAAGCTGCGCGCGGGCCACTACAAGCGCATCGTCGAAAAAGGCGCGATCTACGCCCAGCCGTTCTCCGAAGGCTCGGCCGCGGCGGCGGGGAAGATCCCCTTCGGCACGCTCGCGGCCAAGACCGATGGCGGCTGGCTCGTCTCGGGCAAGAAGATCTTCGCCTCGCTCTCGGGTGCGGCCGACTACTACGGCGTGCTGTGCACCGAGGATCGGCCCGACAAATCGCGCCGCGACACGCTTTACATGGCGATCCCCAAAGACGCGCCGGGCGTGTCGATCGTCGGCGACTGGGACCCGCTCGGCATGCGCGGCACGGTCTCGCGCACGCTGGTGATGAAGGACGTGTTCGTGGACGACGCGGCGCAATTGCTGCCGCGCGGGCTTTACTTCAAGGCCGCGATGGCCTGGCCGCACATGTTCATGACCTTGTCGCCCACCTACATGGGCATCGCGCAAGCCGCCTACGACTTCACGGTCCAATATCTGCGCGGCGAAACGCCGGGCCAGCCGCCGGTCAAGCGGCGCATGTACCCGACCAAGCAGATCGCGGTGGCGGAGATGTATATCAAGCTCCAGCAGACGCGCGCTTTGTTCGAGCGCACGATCCGCGAAGCCAAGGCGAACCCGTCGAAGGCCGAGCGCCTGAACGCCTATGCCGGGCAATACACGATCATGGAAAACGCCAACGACCTTTGCCGCCTCGCCATCCGCACCTGCGGCGGGCAATCGATGCTCAAATCCCTGCCGCTCGAACGGCTCTATCGGGATTCGCGTTGCGGCTCGCTGATGCTGCCCTGGACCGCCGAGTTGTGCCTCGACCGGCTCGGCCGCGAAGCCTTGTACGAGCCGGGCGAGAGCGACGAGTGAGCGAGCTGCTCGATCTGTTCGAACGGATCGATCCCGCGCGCCCCGCGATCCGCTTCGAAGGCGCCACGCTCGATCACGGCGGCTTCACGCATCTGGTCGAAGCCTGGGCGCGGCGTCTGGCGGGGGCGGGGATCGCCGCGGGCGACCGGGTGGCGCTGCTGTCGGCGAACCGGCCCGACTATCCCGCACTCGTCTTCGCCTGCGCGAAGTTGGGTGCGATCTTGGTGCCGATGAATTGGCGCCTCGCGCCGGCCGAGCATGCGTTCATCCTGGAAGACAGCGGCGCCAAGCTTCTGCTGGTCGAAGGCGATTTCGCCGGACCGAACGCGCCGCGCGTGTCGATCCTCGACGACGAGGTCTTGCCCGAAGCGGCGTATGCGCGCGCGGCGGCGGACGACGCGGCCGTGCTGCTCGTCTACACTTCGGGCACGACGGGCCGGCCCAAAGGCGCGGTGCTCGATCAAGCCGCCCTCGTCGCCAACGCCAAGAATTCCTGGGCGATGCATGAGATGCGCGCGGACGATCGCGTGCTCACCGTGCTGCCGATGTTCCATGTCGGCGGCTTGAACATTCAGAGTCTGCCCGCGCTGCTGTTGGGCGCCGAAGTCTCGCTCCATCGCCGCTTCGATCCGGGTGCCACGCTCGACGCCATCGGGCGCGAGAAGCCGACGCTCACGCTGCTGGTCCCGGCGACGATCCAGGCCTTGCGCGAGCATCCCGCCTGGGCAGCGACGGATCTTTCCTGTTTGCGCGCCGTCGGCACGGGCTCGTCGATCGTGCCGGTCGATCTCATCCGCGCCTTTCATGCGCGCGGGGTGCCCGTGCTCAACGTCTACGGCTCGACCGAGACCGCCCCCATCGCGAGCTTCACCACGCTTGCCGACGCCGTGGCCAAAGAAGGCTCGGTCGGGCGCGCGGCACCCTTGTGCGAAGTGCGCGTCGTCGACGGCGAAATCCAAGTGCGCGGGCCGAACGTCGCCAAGCGCTACTGGAACGCCGACGCCGCCGCCTTCGACGGCGATTGGTTCAAGACCGGCGATATCGGTCACTTCGATGCGGACGGGTATCTCTGGGTCGACGAGCGCAAGAACGACATGATCATCTCGGGCGGGGAGAACATCTACCCGGCCGAGATCGAAGCGGTGCTCGACGCGCTGCCCGGCATCGCCGACAGCGCCGTCGTCGCGCGCCCCGATTCCAAATGGGGCGAAGTGCCGGTGGCGTTCGTGGTCTTGAAACCGGGTGCGAATTTCGCGCGGCCCGAACTCGACGGACGCCTCGCGCGCTTCAAGCAGCCCAAGGATTATTTCGTGGTCGAGACCTTGCCGCGCAACGCGATGGGCAAATTGCTGCGCTTCGAGCTAAGGGTGCTAGCCCGCCAGCGCGGGGAACAGGCCCAGTAGCCCGGCGGCGACGATCTGGACCGCGATGGCGGCCAGCAGCAGCCCGAAGATGCGGTTCAGGATATTGAGCCCGATGCGGCCGAGTTGCTTGCCGATGGGTTGGGCGAGGCGCAAAGCGAGCCACACGGCCACGCACACGACCACGATGCACACCACGATCGCGGCCGCGTGTTCCCAATCGGGCCGGCGCTTCATCTCGATGATGGTCGAGGAGATCGCACCGGGGCCCACCAGCAGCGGCATGCCGATGGGCACGACGCCGAGCACGGATTTCTGCCCCGCCTCGTCGGCTTCCTCGCGCGTCTGCTGGACGGGCGAAAGCTGCGCGTTGAGCATCGACAGGCTCATCAAGAACAGCACGATCCCGCCGCCGACGCGGAAGGCGTCGAGGCTGGTGCCGAGCACGCGCAAGATCACGTCGCCGGTGAAGGCCGAGACGAGCAGCACGCCGAGCACGGTCAGCGAGGCCATATCGGCCGTGCGCGAGCGGAAAGCATGGCCCTGGCCTTCGGTCAGCGCCAGGAACACCGGGATCGCCGCGAAGGGCGTCAAGATCGCCAGCAGCGTGACGAGAAAGCGCGAATAGTCGGCTATCTCGCCCATACGGAACCTCATGGTTCGACAGGCTCACCATGAGGTTGCCCCCCACCCCTCACCCTGAGCCTGTCGATGGGTGTGGCCGCCGCGGCGTCTACTTCGCCTTGAAGGGATGCGTGGCGATCCAGTGATGGGCGATGTCCTTGCGCCGCGCGACCCACACACGCT
>JAMNXK010000374.1 GCA_023653245.1 Tagaea sp. | reverse complement strand
GCAGATCCTGACGGCCCAGGCTCGACGAGTAATAGTGGTAGCCCTGATCGAGCGCTTCGTGCGCGGCCTTGACCACCGCGTCGGGCGGCGGCCGGTCGCCCTCGCCGAACCACAGCGGGATCAGGCCCTTCCGGTCCATCGCCTCCTTGGAGACTTCGCGGATCAACGAGCCGAGCAGGTTTTCGGACTTGCGGCGCAGCGGCAACGACATGGCGGAAACTCGAAACGCGGGTGGAGGCGGGTTCTTGTTATAGGCCCCGCCCCCCTCCCCGCCAACCCCCGGTTAGGCCTTCCCAAGCATTGGCGCGAGATAGGTCAGAACCGCAACGAAGATACTGATAATGGCGAGCGAAATTCCGCCGACTGTGCCGATCATGATCCAGAGATCACCTTTGGTGGGCAGTACAGAAAGCCGCTCGCCAAGCTTATCGAGCTTGCCGTTCATTTGGTCGAGATCGCGCCGTACATGCTCGAACTCGACTTCCAGGCGGGTCACGCGGCTTTCCATGGGGGGATCATCGCCGCCTCCGCCGCCAGCGTCAACCACACGGCGCGCTTCGAGCTCGGCAAGCTTCTTTCTCAGCAAATCAAGCTCAACGTTCGCCACCGCTTCACTCCGCGCCGTCAATCAACTCGGCAAGCCTTGTAAGTATCTCTTTATGTTTCCTATCCGCCTCTTCATCGAAATTCTTGCGCTCATTTTCGATGATGCTCGTCATGTCACTCGCACCGAAAAGTTTTGCGAGAGCCACGACGTTGATCTGCGTTCTCTGCAGCTCGAATCTCACCGAATTAGAATAGTCGATCACGGCCATGATGAGCTTTAAGGTTCGAAGCTCATTGATGGTGAGTTGATCGTCGGTTTGAACGGTCAATGGCTTTCTCTCCCTACGGGTGCGCCACTTGAGCCCACGAGAAAGTCCAGGTCAACCCCCTTGTCGGCTTGGTTCACATGCTCGACATAGAGCTTCACGTAACCGCGCGCCTCGTGCACCGGCGGGCCTTTCCACGCCTTGCGGCGCGTGGCGAGTTCGGCGTCGGAGACGTGGACCTTCAACACGCGCTTGGCGACGTCGAGCTCGATCGTGTCGCCGTCCTTCACCAAGGCCAGCGGACCGCCTGCGGCCGCTTCGGGGGCGGTGTGCAGCACCACCGTGCCGTAAGCCGTGCCCGACATGCGCGCGTCGGAGATGCGCACCATGTCGGTGACGCCCTTCTTCAGGAGCTTCGCCGGCAGGGCGAAATTCCCGACCTCGGGGAAGCCGGGATAGCCCTTGGGTCCGCAATTCTTGAGCACCAGGATGCAATCGCCATCGACGTCGAGCTTGGGATCGTCGACGCGCTTGTTGTAGTCGTCGATATCCTCGAACACGACGGCGCGGCCGGTGTGTTTCATCAGCTTGGGCGTGGCGGCCGAGGGCTTCAGCACCGCGCCGTCGGGCGCCAGATTGCCTTTCAGCACCGCGATGCCGCCGAGCTTCTTGAACGGCTTGGCGCGCGGCGTGATGACTTCTTCGTTCCAGTTCTTGGCGTCCTTCACGTTCTCCCAGATCGTCTTGCCGTTGACGGTCAGCGCGTCCTTGTGGAGCTTGTCGCCCATCTCGCGCAGCACCACGGGCAGGCCGCCGGCGTAGTAGAAATCCTCCATCAGATATTTGCCCGAGGGCATGAGGTTCACCAGGCACGGCACGTCGCGCCCCAGCCGGTCCCAATCGGCGAGGGTGAGGTCCACGCCCATGCGGCCCGCGATGGCGAGCAGATGCACGACCGCGTTGGTCGAGCCGCCGATCGCGCCGTTGGCGACGATGGCGTTCTCGAAGGCCTGCTTGGTGAGGATCTTCGAGAGCTTCAGATTCTCTTTCACCATCTCGACCGCGCGCCGCCCGACCATATGCGCGAGCACTTTGCGGCGCGAATCGGCGGCCGGAATGGCGGCGTTGGTCGGCAGGCCGAGGCCGAGCGCTTCGACCATCGAGGCCATGGTCGACGCCGTGCCCATAGTCATGCAATGGCCGACCGAGCGCGACATGCAGCTTTCGATCTCGGGCATGTCGTCCGGCTTGAGATCGCCGGTCTTCAGCATCTCGGTGAATTTCCACACATGCGTGCCCGAGCCGATCTGCTGATCGCGCCAGCGGCCGTTGAGCATCGGCCCGCCGGAGAGCGCGATCGTCGGCAGGTCGCACGACGCGGCCCCCATGACGAGCGCCGGCGTGGTCTTGTCGCAGCCCACCAGCAGCACGACGCCATCCATCGGATTGGCGCGGATCGATTCCTCGACGTCCATCGAGGCGAGATTGCGGAACAGCATCGTGGTCGGGCGCATCAGCGTCTCGCCCAGGCTCATCACGGGGAATTCGAGCGGGAAGCCGCCCATTTCCAAGACGCCGCGCTTCACGCTTTCGGCGAGGTCGCGGAAATGCGCGTTGCACGGCGTGAGCTCGGACCAGGTGTTGCAGATGCCGATCACCGGCCGCCCGTCGAACAGATGATGCGGCAGACCCTGGTTCTTCATCCAGGAGCGATGGACCATGCCGTCGCGGTCGGTGCGGCCGAACCACTGCTTGGACCGCAACTCGCCTTTTTTGAAATGGCGCTTCTTCTTGTCGGACATGTTTCCCCCTTCGATCAATCGGCCGGACTCTAGCGCCTCAATCGTCATATGAAAAGACGTCACCGTGTATGCTAGCTTCCGGCCTTCATGCGCTTGGCCTTCGTCAATCCCAACCTCGCCCACGACTACGACGCCGATACGCCCTTCGAAAAGGCGCTGCCCGGCTCGGAATCGGCGCAAGTGTATCTGGCGCTGGCCTTGGCCCGGCGCGGCCACGACGTGGCGCTGTTCACGGGCACGACGCGCGGCGACCGCCGGGTGCGCGGACTCGATCAGGCGCGCTGGACGGGCGCTTTACCCGGCGACTGGGACGCGATCTTCGTGACCTCGGCGCCCGAGCTGGTGCCGGCATTGCGCGCGGTGCACCCGAGCGCGCCGATCTTCGCCTGGGCGCATAATGTGTTCGTGCCCGGCTCGGCGGAAGACGCGGCGCTGAGGGCGCTCGGCGACCCGCGCGACCGGATCGTCTGCGTGTCGAACTGGCACAAGGCGAATTTCGGGTCCTACGGACTCGCCGCCGAGCGCATCGCGGTTCTGCGCAACGCCATCGGCCCGGCGTTCGAAAACCTCTACGCGCCCGGCGAGAGCGTGACCGCCGCCAAAGACGTCCCGGCGCGCGCGGCGTTCGCCAGCGTGCCCTATAAGGGGCTCAAGCAAGCGCTAGCTTTCTTCAAGGATCTGCGCGCCGCGCGCCAAGACGCCGCGCTCGACGTTTTCTCGAGTTTCGATTTCTATCCCGACAACAATTTCTTCCGCCATCAGCCGAGCTGGAAAATCCTGGCGCACGAGGCGCGCAACCAGCCCGGCGTGGTCTCGCACGGCAACGTGCCCCAAGCCGAGCTCGCGCGCGCGCTGAAGGCGGCACTGCTGCTGTTCTATCCGAACGTCGCCGCCGAGACCGCCTCGATCGCCACGATGGAGGCGATGGCCGCCGGCTGCGTGGTCGTGACCACGGCGCTGGGCGCCTTGCCCGAAACGACGGGCGAGTTCGGACTGCTCGCCCCCGTGGTCGAAGGGCGGATCGATCCGCAGGCTTACGTTTCGGCCGCGACGGCGATACTGGACGCCTTCGCGCAAGGCAATCCCGCCCTCGACGCCCGCTTGCAAGCGCAAGTCGCGTGGGTCAACGCCACCTATCGCTGGGACAT
>JAMNXK010000373.1 GCA_023653245.1 Tagaea sp. | reverse complement strand
TCGGCACGATGGGCTACAACGCGCGCAAGGATTGCGTGACCACCACGCTCGCCGCCCTCGAATCGGTGCTGTCGATGCACAAGGCGAAGATCGCCGTGGGCCAGGCCGTGCCCGCCGCCTTGTCGGTGTTCCGCGCGGCCGGGTAGCGCAAGATGGGGCTTGGTGGAAACGCCGTGCCGACCTCATGGTTCGACAAGCTCACCATGAGGTTTGAAAGTAGGCCTCATCCTGAGCTTGTCGAAGGAGAGGCCGGTCCAAGAATGCCGCCCCCGGCGCGAGCCAAGGACTGAAACGTGGAGCATCCCACGCATCTCGCCTTGGCGCTGGCGGACGGGCCGTGGGCGCTCGCGGGTGCTTTGTTTCTCGCCGGGCTGGCGGGCGGTTTTCTCCATTGTGCGGCGATGTGCGGGCCCTTCGTGATGGCGCAGAGTTTGGCGCGGATGGGCGAGGGCCCGTTGCGCCTCGCGGGCGCGGCCCTCGCGCCCTATCATTTCGGACGCTTCGTTTCCTACACCGCGCTCGGTGCCGTGCTGGGCGGCTTGGGCGGGGCACTCGCGTCGGTGCCCGGCTTGCGCCTGGCGATTCCGCTGCTTCTCGCGAGTGCCGGCGTGTTGTTCGCCGCCCAAGCGCTTGGCAAAGCCTTCGGATCTGGCGGCGGCGCATGGGCCGCATGGCTGGGCCGCGCGGTACGCCCGCTACTCGAGACGCCGGGACGCGCGCGCGGCATCGCGCTGGGTGTGGCGCTGGGATTCCTGCCTTGCGGATTCCTCTACGCGGCACTGGCCGCGGCGGCGGGGTCGGGCGGAGCGGCCGAAGGGGCGCTTGCCATGGCCGGGTTCGTGCTCGGCACGGTCCCCGCTTTGCTGGTCGTGGGGTTCGCGGGTGCGATGGCCGCCAAGCGCTGGCGCGCGGCGCTGGCGACGCTGGCGCCCGTCTTGATGGCGCTCAACGCCGCCTTGCTGTTCTGGATGGCCGCACGCGCGTTATGACTCGCCATCGACGACCAGATCCTTATAGGCGTGCCATGTCGCATGACCGATCAAGGGCAGCGTGACCGCGAGACCCAGGAAGAACGGCAGCATCCCGAACGCGGTGAAGGCGACGATCAGCGCCGCCCACAGCGCCATCGGCTTCCAGTTCTCGCGCACGGCGACGAAGGACGTGGCGATCGCCGTCCACACCGAGCAGCCTTGCCGATCGAGCAGCATCGGGATCGACACGGCCGAGATCGCGAAGACCAACGCCGCGAGCACGGCGCCGATCGCCGTGCCGACCATCAAGAAGGGCATCGCCTGGGGCGAGAAGAACGTGAGGTCGACGAGCTCGCGCAACGTGCTGCGCGGCGTGCCGAAGAACAGCGCGAACAGCAGCAAGGCGATTCGCGTCCAAAACAAATTGAACACCATCAGCACGAGGCCCATATAGGCCAGGTGCTCGGGATTGCGGCCCAGGGCCTTCGACGTGGTGGCGAAGTCCGGGGTTTCGCCCGCCTGCAGGCGGCGGCTGGTGTCGTAGAGGCCGGCGGCGAGCAACGGCGCCAGGAACATGAACCCGGCCGCGAGCGGCAGCAGCGCGTAGATCGATTCGAAGTACCAGAGCGCGCCCAGCACGAAATAACTCGCCGCCACGATCGCGATTCCGTAGGCGAGGCTCGTCCCGCGCGCGCGGCGCATGTCCGCCCAGCCATTGGCCAGCCAGACCCACGGACGATCGACCGACACGCGGCGGATGCGCGGGCTCGGACTCGTGAAAACGGAAACCGCGTCGGACATTGCGCAAGGCCTCCTCGGGCGTTGTTTTGCCGCAGCATGGCGCCGCCGGCCGTTCGCCGCCTTGACCTGGATCAATGTTTCCCGCCGCCGCGTGGGTCATCGTGCGCCGCATCGAAGTGATCCGGGTCGATCGGACAACGGCAAAGGGGACGAAGATGGCAGCTTCAGCCGCAGCGATGGGCGCTTACGCCCATTCCGTCGAGGAGGCGGCGCCCGCCTATAACGACGAGGTCGTCAAAGCGGCCTGCATCGCTACCGCGTTTTGGGGCTGCGTGGGCTTCCTGGTCGGCGTGGTGATCGCCTCGCAGCTCGCGTGGCCCGCGATGAATCTCGGCCTCGAATGGACGAGCTTCGGCCGCTTACGCCCGCTGCACACGTCGGCGGTGGTCTTCGCCTTCGGCGGCAACGCGATGCTCGCGGCGTCGTTCTTCATCGTGCAGCGCACCTGCCGCACCAACCTGTTCATGGGTGCGGCGGGCGCGTGGTTCGTGTTCTGGGGTTACCAGCTCTTCATCGTGATGGCGGCGTTGGGCTACGTGCTCGGCATCACCTCGGGCAAGGAATACGCCGAGCCGGAATGGTTCGTCGATCTGTGGCTCACCATCGTGTGGGTCGTCTATCTGCTCGTCTACGCGGGCACGCTGATGAAGCGCAAGGAGCCGCATATCTACGTCGCCAATTGGTTCATCCTCGCCTTCATCATCACCGTGGCGATGCTGCATCTGGGCAACAACGTGCAAGTGCCGGTGAGCTTCCTGGGCTGGAAGAGCTACACCGTGCCCGCCGGCGTGCAGGACGCGATGATCCAATGGTGGTACGGCCACAACGCGGTCGGCTTCTTCCTGACCGCGGGCTTCCTGGGCATGATGTACTACTTCATCCCCAAGGCGGCGGGCCGGCCGGTCTATTCGTACCGGCTGTCGATCGTGCATTTCTGGGCACTGGTCTTCCTCTACATCTGGGCGGGTCCGCACCATCTGCATTACACCGCGCTGCCCGATTGGGCGCAGACGCTGGGCATGACCTTCTCGGTCATCCTGTGGATGCCGTCCTGGGGCGGCATGATCAACGGGCTGATGACGCTGGCGGGCGCTTGGGACAAGCTGCGCACCGACGCTTCGCTGCGCTTCTCGGTCACGGCGGTCGCCTTCTACGGCATGTCGACCTTCGAAGGGCCGATGATGTCGATCAAGGCGGTCAACGCGCTCTCGCACTACACCGATTGGACCATCGGCCACGTGCATTCGGGTGCGATGGGCTGGGTCGGGTTCGTCAGCTTCGGGATGCTCTACTACCTGGTGCCCAAGCTGTGGGGCCGCGCGGGCTTGTACTCCGCCAAGCTCGTGGCCTGGCATTTCTGGATCGCCACGCTCGGCATCGTCCTCTACATCACCGCGATGTGGGTGTCGGGGATCATGCAAGGCCTGATGTGGCGCGCCTACGACGAATACGGCTTCCTGCAATACGCCTTCGTCGAGACCGTCGCGGCGATGCATCCCTTCTATGTGATCCGCACGATGGGCGGGGTGCTCTACCTCGCGGGCGCGCTGATCATGGTCTTCAATCTGATCAAGACCGTCACCTCGGGCGAGCCCGTGCGGGAAGCGATCCCCGCGCGCGCCGTCGCGGCGTGAACGGAAGGAGTCGAACATGGCCTTCAGTCACGCGATCCTGGAGAAGAACGTCGTCTTGCTGGCGGTGTGCACGCTGATCACGGTCGCCATCGGCGGCCTGGTGCAGATCGTGCCGCTGTTCGTGCAGGAGCAGACGATCGAGCGCGTCGAAGGGGTGCGCCCCTACACGCCGCTCGAACTCGCGGGCCGCAACATCTACGTCCGCGAGGGCTGCTACAACTGCCACAGTCAGATGGTCCGTCCGTTCCGCGACGAGATCGAGCGCTACGGCCATTACAGCCTCGCGGCCGAGTCGATGTACGACCATCCCTTCCAATGGGGCTCGAAGCGCACCGGGCCCGACCTCGCGCGCGTCGGC